>NZ_JBSFWT010000041.1:0-65566 GCF_053594975.1 Streptomyces sp. NPDC002537 | reverse complement strand
GCCGACAACAGCTTCGGCACGGCAACTCGCCCCCGAGAAGCCCGAACCGGCAACCCCACACCCCTACAACTACCCCGCTAAAGCGGAATCGAGCACTAGTCGCCGTGGCCACCGATGTAGAACAACAGGAGGATGAAGCCGGCGAAGATGTGTGTGACGAAGACGTAGACCAGGACGCGCATGGCCACTGCCTTCTCGCGCCACTTCTCGCTGCTGCTGTCGGCAGCCATACCAGGCCTCCCTTGCTCCGCGCCGGCCCTCGTGAACCCCGTAAGTCTATCGCTGCGGTGTTCGATCATCCGGTGCACGGACCCGGCCGGAGCGGGAGGCGTGAGCGCGTAGGGGCGTCGGCTCCTGCTCCCGCTCCTACTCCGCGATCTCCGTCCGCTCCCACCACTCGTAGACGGGCAGTCGCCCCTCCTCGCTCTCCTTGTGCCGTGACGTGACCTTGAAGTGCTCGTATCCGCCACGGAACGGGATCTTCAGCTCGACCCCGGGCGGGGTGATCGGCACGATCCGCTCGGGCAGTTCGTCCGGTCCGCCTTCTAGGAATGCTCTGGCAGCTCTGCTCATGCCCCAGTCTTCCCACAGAACCTCGGGCCATCGCTCTTCGGCACGCCGACGCTTCCCGCCCCCGGGAGCCGGATCTTCCGTGTGGTCCGTTGACGTCGGTGCGGGGTCGGTGCGGGTCGGGTGCGGGCTGTCGCGGGTCGTCGAGGTCGCTCGGGGTTCCTCGGGGTCAGTGCCGCGAGGGCGCCTTGTCGTCCGGCGCCTTGGTTATCGCGTCGACCACGCGCCGCGTGATCTGCCCCTGACTGCTGTCCCGGTGCGTCGGGTTGAAGGAGTACACCGCGCGGCGCTTGCCGTCCTTGGTGGACATCACCGCCGAGTTGTATCCCCAGCGCTCGCCGGTCTTGCCCCAGAGCTCGACGCCGTTCACGGTGATCGTCTGGAGGCCCATGCTGTAGCCGGCGGGGGAACCGTCCAGCATGCGCACCTCCTTGGGCGGCAAGGTGAACATCTTGTCCAGGACGGGCTTCGGCAGCAGGGCGCCGGAGAACAGCGCGGAGATGAAGCGGTCCAGGTCGCCGGTGGTGGAGATCATCTCCCCTTCGCCCCAGGCTTCCGACTGGTTGAACTCGGTGACGTCCTTCAAGGTGCCGTCGCTCATCGCCAAGTACCCGTGCACATGCGGGCCGTGGATCTTGGGGTCGTCGCCGGGAACGGAGGTGTGCTCGAGCCTCAGAGGGTGCAGGATGCGGGCGTCGATCTCCTTGCCGTACGCGTGCCCCGTCACCTTCTGGATGACCAGGGCGGCCAGTACGTAGTTGATGCCCTTGTACTCCTGCTTGGTGCCCGGTTCGAACTTCAGTGGCTGCCGGGTGGCCAGGGCGACGAGGTGCTCCGGCGTCCATTGGTCGTCGCGGTGTTTGACGACGTCTTCCGGGGTCTTCATGACCGGGACGTCCGGTCCGGAATCGTCGGGGAGGCCGCTGGTGTGGTTCAGCAACTGGCCTACGGTGACGGCGGAGAAGCCTTCCGGAAGCAGCTCGGGCAGATAGCGCCGGACCGGGGCGTCGAGGTCCACCCGGTGCTCCGCGACCAGTTGCATCACGGTCGTCGCGACGAAGACCTTGGAGATGCTGCCCGCACGGAACTTGTCGTCCGGCCGTATGGCCCGCCCCGTCGTGATGTCGGCGGAGCCCGAACTCCCGTACCACCGGCCCGCGGAGCCGCTGACCCGGAGCTGGGCGCCGGTCACCTGCGGGTGTTCGAGGTCGGAGACCGCCGCACGCAGGGCCTTGGTGTCGAGCGGTGGCGGCGTGGCCGTGACCGTGCTCGTGGACGGCGCGGGTGCGGCCGTGGCGGCGCCCGCGGGGAGAGCGGCGGTCATGAGCAGGGCTCCGGCGACGGAGGCGCCGACCAGGGTGCGGCGGGACAGGAACGAAGTCATGCCTTCATGCTCCGCGAGCGGACGGGCCCTGATCATCCGGGACAGCCCGGAGGAAGCCCGGAGACGACCCTGAGGGATTCCGGAGGCGGTGGGGTGGCGGGAGCGACGGGGCGTATTCCTCGGCACCTTCTCCGGTGCCTTCCTCGGCTCCGGCGTGCGTCCACCGGCTCCGCTCCCGCGCGCGTCGTGGCCGGATATCGGCACGGCCAGGAGGGGGTGTGGAGGGCGGCGATCCCGCCGAAGGAATTCTCTTACCGCGGCAATCGATAATCAACCCTCCGGTTTGCTGGGGCAGTTGCGCGCAGGTGTGCTCCTGTGCCCTCCGGGGCTCCTGGTGCGACCGGGCCGCGGCGAGGAGTAGCCCACCGCAAAGATTGCCGTCAAGTGATCAGCGGAGGTTTTGACGTTACTTGGAATACGCCTCGGATTTACCTCCATTGATCCTTTTTGATCCCGAAGGGCCGACGGGGGCCGACGGAACCGCCCGCTGCCTGCTGTGACGTTCTGATCAGCTCTTACGTACCCGGCGTGGCAGGGAATGCTGTAGTGGACAACTCTTGACACGCGAGCGGTCAACCCAGAGGATCTGAGCACCGGTTCACGGCGAGCCGCGAGCGGAACCTGCTCTTCCACTTGGTGGTCACGGTTCCGTCGGCGGCGCCGGTAGTCCGGTCAGATGCTCTATACATGGGGGGAAGGATCCGATATGGATCGCAAACTACGAGCTGCCGCGTCCTAGCTCCGCCGCGCGATATCGCGCGCATTCATGACGCTCGAAAAATGAAATTCGGCGGCCGATTCCAAGGGAATTATTAGGCGCCGCGTATCTTGACGAGGGCCTGTCCGGGGGTGGATGCCGGACGCCCGCGATCGTCACCGCAAGGGTGTTGCCTGGGGGGCGGCATGAAAGACCTTGTCGACTTCCATTCGTTCAACTCCTGCCACATCCAGCGTAGTTATTCACCCAGCTCGTCTCGAAAGCCGTTGCCAGTGACGCCGACGGCAGGGGTCTGTGCCCGACGGGACCGATGGACCGCGGGCCGAGCCGTGTGCCACCCTCGGCGCCCTTTCGTGGCGCCTCTTCGCCGCGCCGCCGCCACTGGCGGCGTGCGTCGAGCGGTGGCCGGAGGCTCGTAGCGCACGCGTACGGCGTGCCACGACTGCCCGGGCCATGCGGTCCGGATGCCCCGAGCGGACCCGAGCCGGGGAACCGGTCCGGGCGTACCGCAGCCTTTTCGATCCTGCCCGGCCGGACCGACGAGAAGTACTTGGTCACTAAGGAGTTCAGCGAATTGGACGTCGCACTCTCCGGAGGCGCATGCCTCCCCGATCTGCTCCGGGAACAGGCACGGACGCGGCCGAACGACATCGCCGTTGTCCATGCGGACGGAACCCTGACCCAGCGTGAGCTCCTGTCGCGGAGTTCGGAGTTGGCCGCGTATCTGCGAAGACTGGGCGTGGCCGGCGACGACTGCGTCGGCCTGTTCGTCGAGCCGTCGATGGAATTGATGGTGGGTGCCTGGGGCATCCTGTTCGCGGGCGGTGCCTACCTCCCGCTGTCGCCGGAGTATCCCGAAGAGCGACTGCGCTACATGATCGAGGACACCGGCGCCGAGGTCATCTTCGCCCAGGAGCACCTCAGGCCGCGGCTGGCCGAACTCGCGCCGCGGGGCACGCTGATCGTCACTCCGAAGGATGTCGAGGAATGCGTCGCGGCGATGACCGCGGCCGAGCGTGAAGAGCCCTTTCCCGGCCCGGGTCCGGACAACCTGGCGTACATCATCTACACCTCCGGCAGCACCGGGAAGCCGAAGGGCGTGATGATCGAGCACCGCAGCATCGTCAGCCAGATGCGCTGGCTGCACGAGGTCCACGGACTCGACGGCACCAGGACCGTGCTGCAGAAGACGCCGATGAGTTTCGACGCGGCACAGTGGGAGATCCTCGCTCCCGCATGCGGCAGCAAGGTCGTCATGGGCAGCCCCGGAATCTACCGGGACCCGGAACAGCTCATCGAGACCATCGCCGAGCACGAGGTCACCACGCTCCAATGCGTGCCGACCCTGCTCCAGGCACTGCTGGACACCGAGGAACTGCACACCTGCACCTCCCTCACCCAGATCTTCAGCGGTGGCGAGGCCCTCACCCGGAATCTCGCGGTGGAATGCCTGGAGACGATGGAGCGGGTCGAGCTGATCAACGTGTACGGGCCGACGGAGTGCACCATCAACTCCTCTGCCTTCACGGTGGATCGGGACACCGTCAAGGAGGGGCCGCACGCGATATCGATCGGTGCTCCGGTGCACGGCACCGAGTACTTCATTCTCGACGAGAAGCTGTCGCCGGTGGCCGCGGGGGAGATCGGCGAGCTCTACATCGGCGGGATCCAGCTGGCACGCGGATATCTGCACCGGCCGGAGCTGACCGCCGACCGGTTCGTCGACCACCCGCTCGCGGGGGGCGGGCGGGGCGGAAAGCTCTACCGCACCGGCGACCTGGCCCATTGGAACGCGGACGGCACGGTCCAGTTCGCGGGCCGCACGGACAACCAGGTGAAACTGCGTGGATTCCGCGTCGAGCTGGACGAGATCAAGCTGGCGATCGAGACCCACGACTGGGTGAAGAACGCGGCGGTCATCGTGAAGAACGACCCCCGCACCGGCTTCCAGAACCTGATTTCCTTCATCGAGCTCAACCCGAAGGAAGCCGCGCTGATGGACCAGGGCAACCACGGCGCCCACCATCAGTCGAAGAAGAACAAGCTCCAGGTCAAGGCCCAGCTGTCGAACCCGGGCTGCCGGGACGCCGAGGAACTCGACGGCAAACCGGTGATCGACCTGCCCGGCCGGGCGGCGACCCCCGAGCAGCGGCAGCGGGTCTTCGCCCGCAAGACCTATCGCTTCTACGAGGGCGGCGAGGTCGAGCACGCCGACATCCTCCGCCTCCTCGACAGGAAGATCAGCGGTGCCGCACCCCGCGCACTGGACACGCTGGGGTTCGCCGAATTCGGGGAGATCCTGCGGTACTTCGGCCAGTACCTGAGTGAGGAAAGGCTGCTGCCGAAGTACGGTTACGCCTCTCCCGGCTCGCTCTACGCGACCCAGATGTACTTCGAGCTGTCCGGGATCGGCGAGCTGCGGCCCGGCTTCTACTACTACCACCCCGTGCACCATCAGCTGGTGCTGATCGGCGGGGCCGCCGGTTCGGCCGCGCCGCGGATCAAGGTCCACTTCATGGGGAAGAAGCGGGCCATCGAGCCGGTCTACAAGAACAACATCCAGGAAGTCCTGGAGCTCGAGACCGGCCATATGGTTGCCCTCTTCGAGGAGATCCTCCCCGCACACGGGCTGAACATCCGCGACCTGGAATACGCCCCGGCCGTGCGTGAACACCTGGAGTGCGCCGAAGAGGACTACTACCTGGGCACGTACGAGATATCCCCGACCGCCGTGCCCCGGCCGGACGAGCTGCTGGACATCTATGTCCAGGCACACCCCGGAAAGGTCCGGGACCTCCCGGCCGGCCAGTACCACTACCGCGACGGCGCACTCGAGCGGATATCCGACGAGCTGGTCCTCAAGAAGCACGTCATCGCCATCAACCAGCAGGTCTACGAGCGGGCGAGCATCGGCATCACGGTGACGAGCCGGGCCACCGACGACTGGCGCTCCTACATCGACCTCGGGCGCAAGCTCCAGCAGCTGGAGATGAACGACGTCGACCTCGGATTCATGTCCTCGGGTTACAGCTCCAAGACCGGGAACGACCTGCCGTCGCACAAGAGGATGCAGAGCATCCTCTCTGCGAGCGGACAGCAGACGGGCCCCTCCTATTTCTGCGTCGGCGGCCGGGTGAGCGAGGAGCAGCTGCGCAGCGAGGGAATGAAGGAGGACGTCGTCCACATGAAGGGACCGGCGGAGCTGGTCCGGGACGACCTGGGCAACTTCCTGCCGGACTACATGATGCCCAACCGGGTCCTGGTGCTGGACCGGATGCCGCTCACCGCCAATGGAAAGATCGACTTCAAGGCGCTCGGCGAGCGGGACGTGGAACTCACGGACCGGCCCTATGTGGCGCCGCGTTCGGAGACCGAGAAGCGGATCGCCGAGCTCTGGCAGAAGGGCATGAAGCGGGACTCCGTCTCGGTCCAGGACAACTTCTTCGAGTCCGGCGGCAATTCGCTGATCGCGGTGGCGCTGATCAACAGGATCAACCGGGAGTTCGGCTGCTCGCTGCCGCTCCAGGTGCTCTTCGAGTCCCCGACCGTGGAGAAGCTGGCGCGCAGGGTCGACAACGAGAACGCCGGGCCGTCCTCGCGGCTGGTGCGGATGCGCAGGAAGGGCGCGCAGCCCCCGGTGTTCTGCTGGCCCGGCCTCGGTGGCTACACCATGAATCTGCGGCTGCTGGCCGGGCGTGCGGAGACCGACCGGCCCTTCTACGGTGTGCAGGCGCACGGCATCAACGAGGGCGAGACGCCCTACGCCACCATCAAGGAAATGGCCGCCGCCGACGTCGAGGAGATCCGGCGGATCCAGCCGGAGGGCCCGTACACACTCTGGGGATATTCCTTCGGCGCCCGGGTCGCCTTCGAGACGGCGTACCAGCTGGAGCGGGCGGGGGAGCGGGTGGAGAACCTGTTCCTCATCGCCCCGGGCAATCCGAAGGTGCGGACGGCCGAACTCCGCAGGGAGTCGAGCTACGCCAACGAGGCGTACGTGACGATCCTGTTCTCCGTCTTCGCCGGCGCCATCTCCGGACCGCTCCTGGACGAGTGCCTGAAGGCCGCCCACGACGACGAGAGCTTCGCGGCGTTCATCGGGGAGAACATCGGGAGTCTCGACCCGGAGCTGGTGCGCCGTGTGATCAGGATCGTGCACCGGACCTATTCGTTCGAGTACGCCTTCCACGAGCTCGCGGAGCGGCGGCTGGACGCCCCCGTCACGATCTTCAAGGCCCGTGGCGACGACTACTCGTTCATCGAGAACAGCAGCGGGTATTCGGCCGCGGAGCCGACCGTGATCGATCTCGAGGCCGATCACTACAGCATGCTCAAGGACCCCGACATCGGGGAACTTGTGGCGCGGATCGGCGACCGTATCCGGTCCGGAAGGGAGCAGGAGAACTATGCCGCACGTTAACATCAAGCATTTTCCCAAGCCGCTGACGGACAGTCAGGAGACGGTGCTCGTCGAGGAACTGACCGCTGCGGTGCGAAAGGCCTTCGGCTGTGACGCGGGAGTGATATCGATCGCGCTGGAGCCGGTGGAGGAAGCGGACTGGAACGAGCGCGTCTACCTCCCCGAGATCGAGGGCCGCAAGGAACTGCTGCGCAAGGCGCCGAACTACTGACGACCACCGGTCCACGGGTGACGGCCGGACCCGCCGGCCGTCACCCGGACCCGCCGACCATTGACGCGAAACGAGAAGTGACAGTGCGCAACAACCATGTGAACGTCCCGCTGGTGTTCAGCGAAGAGGTGTCCGACGCCATCGGCTCCGGCCTGCCCGTCGTGGCACTGGAGTCGAATGTCATCACCCACGGGCTGCCGTACCCGGACAACGCGGAGACCGCCCGGAAGGTGGAGGCCGCGGTACGGGCCGGCGGTTCGGTCCCCGCGACGATCGGTATCGAGAACGGCCGCATCCTCGTCGGAATGACCGACGCGGACATCGAGCGCTTCGCGTCGACCCCGGGAATTCCCAAGGTCAGCAGCAGGGACATGCCGGTCGTGCTCGCCCGCGGCGGCATGGGCGCCACCACCGTGGCCTCCTCGTTGGTGGCCGCGGAACTGGCGGAGATCCCGTTCTTCGCCTCGGCGGGAATCGGCGGCGTGCACCGGGGCGCGGAGCGGTCCATGGACATCTCCTCCGACCTGGTCCAGTTCACCCGCTCCAAGGTCGCCGTGGTCTGCGCGGGCGCGAAGAACATCCTCGACCTCGGGCTCACCATGGAATTCCTGGAGACGCACTGTGTGCCCCTGGTCTCCTACAGGTCCGACGATTTCCCCGCCTTCTACTGCCTCTCCAGCGGTTACCGCAGCCCGCACCGGATGGACGACGAGGCGGAGATCGCCCGCGCCATCGAGACGCACTGGGCCCTGGGCAACGACAGCGGTTTCCTGATCACCAGCCCCGTCGACGAGAAGGACGCCATCGACAGCCGCGAGGTCGAGCAGGCCATCGAGGACGCGGTGCTCGCCGCGGAAAAGGAGGGTGTGCGTGGCAACGCCCTCACCAAATACCTGATGCGCGCGGTCGACAAGGTGACCGAGGGCCGGTCCGCCAAGGCGAACATGGCGGTTCTCATCAGCACGGCGGAGGCGGCCGGCCGGATCGCGGCCGCGCACGCCGGGCTCCTGCGCGAGCAGGGCTGAGCCGGGCGACCGGCCTCCGCACACCCGAACTCCCTTTTCCCTGAGCTCGATCCCCCGATCGGAAAGGACCGGCATGAAAGACGTCGTAGTCTTCGACCTGGACGGCACGCTCGTCGACACACCCCGCGCGATCGTGGAGACGTTCACGGCGGCGTTCGCGGCCATGGGCCTGGAGACGCCGGACCCGGCGGCCGTACGGGCCACCATCGGCCTCCCGCTGGAGACGGCGTTCGGCAAACTGATGGGCACGGCCCTGGACGACGATCAGGTCGCCGAGGGCGTCCGGCAGTACCAGCGGCTGTTCCGGGAAATCATCCTCCCGCGGGCCGGTGAACTCCTCTTTCCCGGAGTTCCGGAAGGGCTCAGGGCGTTCCACGGCGGGGGATTCACCCTGGCCGTGGCGACGAGCAAGTTCTACGCGAGTGCCGACGCGCTGCTGACGGCCGCCGGGCTGCGGGAACTGTTCAGTGTCGTGATCGGCGCCGATCAGGTCGGCAAGCCGAAGCCCGACCCCGAATCCGGCCATGCCGTCATGGCGGAGCTGGACATCACGGCCGACCAGGCGGTGATGGTCGGCGACACCACCCACGATCTGCTGATGGCCAAGGCCGCCGGAATGCGCTCCATCGCGGTCACCTACGGCATTCACAGTGTCGAGGAATTGAGGTCGGCCGACCCGACCTGGCTCGCCGACACCTTCGACGAGGTCCTGACGTGCATACGCGCCGCGTTCCCCGGTGCCGGCGAGGGCCGGTAACCGTGCTCGGACGGTCGACCGACTGGCTCCTGGGCATCGCGGGGGGAGTCCTCCTCGCGCTGATGACCAATTACAACAGCCTGCTGGCGAAGCACACTTCGTCGGTGTTCGGCTCGTGGGTGGCCCACGGTGTGGGAGCCGTGGCCGCCCTCGTCCTCGTCGTGCTGACCACCAAGGCATTCCGGCCCGGCCGCGGGAAGCCCGGCGGCGAGGCGAGCGAAAAGGGGGCGGAGGGAAAGCGGCCGAAGGCGCCGCTCTGGTTCTACCTGGGCGGCATTCCCGGCGCGTTCACCGTGATGCTCGCGGCCATCGCGGTGAACAGCAGCCTGGAACTCTCCGGCACCATCGCGCTGATGCTGGTGGGCCAGGTGCTGTTCGGCATCGTGTCGGACTACTTCGGCCTGTTCGGCACCCCCAGGCGCCGGCTGGTCCTCGCCGACTTCTTCGTGGTGCTGTCGGTCCTCACGGGCAGCGCGCTCATCATTTTCGGCGGGGCGTGACCGATGCTTCCCTATATTCTGCTGGCCTTCCTCAACGGCATGATCATCGGGACCAGCCGGGCGGTCAACGGTCGGCTGAGCACCGGGATCGGCCCCTTCAGGGCATCCCTCTGGAACCACGTCGTCGGCTTCCTCTTCCTCACGCTCGTCCTCCTCGTCATGGGCGACTGGAAATTCGACGACGGCGGTTCGGCACCGCTCTCCGCCTACCTCGGCGGTTTCTTCGGGGCGCTCTTCGTGGCCGTCAACAGCCATGTGTTCCCGAGGCTCGGGGCGATGAACGCCGCCCTGATGGTGATCTGCGGCCAGATGATCACCGCGGTGCTCATCGACTACCACAACCAGAACGAGACACCCGGCGTGCTCCGCTGCCTGGGGGTCGTCATCATCATCGCGGGAATCTACCTGTCCAGAGTGACGAGTGCCTCCCGTGAGAAAGGCAAAGGACATGGCTGACGCCACTGTGGTCGAGCAATTGCTGAACGACCGTACGTATCACATCGAGTTCAATGGTCACCTCAGCAACCACGTCAAGCACGCGGTCATCGCCCTGGACGGCCTCGGAGCGACCCCTGAGCAGATCAAGGCGTACTACGACAGCTACGCGCGGCTGACCACCTACGGCTACGGCCTGGAGCCGCCGCGCGCCTCGAAGTACGAGATCACCGAGGAGAATTGGCGCGAGCACCTCGGCCGGCGCACCAGCTTCTCCGCGTACTGCGAGTTCTTCGACCGGCAGGAGAAGGAGCTCGGCACCGACGAACTCCTGCGCCGGTACGCGCCGACGCTGCTGCCCGGCTGGGTCGGCGCCTTCACCCACGCCACCATTCACCTCGGCTGGGCCATCGACGCCGGTAACCGCTGGATGACCGTCGAGGGCCTCGCCTACATGGCCTTCTCGTACGTCTCGTGCCACCCGGAAAGGGCGGAGGACGGCGGTGCGCGGGGCGAGCAGGCGATCGATTCCCTGCTGCGCATCGCGGGTGCCTGGGAGAACGACCGGGACGCCCTCCAGCAGTGGGTGCGGGAACTGGTCGGCGACACCGCCGTCGGCATCGCCGAGGGAATTCACCCGGAACTCGCGCGCTCCGGCCTCCAGTACCGGATCGCCCGGCTGCTCGGCGCGGGGCACCCGCTGATCTACCGGACCCCGGCCTGGATCGACGAACAGGACGTCGCCGAAAGCTGGGAGCAGCTCTATTACGTGGTCGCGCTGCTGTACCTGGCCGTGCCCGGCGATTTCGTCCTGCTGCACCTGATCACCTCGCTGCACGCGATGGAGCAGATCGCGGCCAAGCTGCCCGAGGAACAGCAGAAGCACGTCGTGAAGTACTTCTGGACCGGCATGCTGTGCGTCATCTTCTCGGGTGCCGATTTCCCGCGGTGGGCCAAGCTGGCCGGGCTGCACGCGGCGTTCCGGGACGCGGTCGACGCGGACCTCCCCGAGGTCTGGGCCCAGGACTGGCGGCTGACCGTTCTCCGGGCCTTCGAGGAGGACGAGGAGCACAACCCGAAGCTCGTGTACGTGATGCGGCGGATGTGGCAGCGCACCGGATTCCGGTCGGTCTACCGCGTCACGGGTGCCCAGTTCACGGTGACACCGGGCCTTCCTCCGTCCTTCGAGCAGCCGCCGACGGAATAGCGCCGGGCAGCGCGGAAGAGCGGGAACGGCAGGACGGCGCCGGACGGAAAGGCGCCGGAAGAACACATCCCAGGGTGGGGAGAAAAACCATCATGTCCAGCACGACCGCAGCGACGGAGCCGACCGTGTCGATCGAGGAGTACCTCGGCAGGAATGTGCACCTGCTGCCGCAGACGAATCAGCTGCGGGCCCTGCACACGATCATCCGCGACCGCGACGCGCGCCGCGAGGACTTCGTCTTCTACTCGGAGCGCATCATCCGCATGCTCATCGAGGCGGGTCTCGATCTGCTGCCTTTCGAGGAACACGTGGTCGAGACCCCCGTGGGCCGGGAGTACAAGGGCCTGCGGTTCGCCGAGAAGCTCTGCGGGGTGCCGATCATCCGCGCCGGCGAGAGCATGGAGGGCGAACTCCGCGCCGTGTGCCGGGGAATACGCATCGGCAAGATCCTGATGCAGCGGGACAAGGTGACCAAGCTCCCGAAGCTCTACTACTCGAATCTGCCGGACGACATCGCCGAGCGGCACGTCCTGCTGCTCGAACCGATGCTGGCGACAGGGGGGACCGCGCTCGCCGCGATCCAGCTCCTGCTCGACCACGGCGTCGCCGAGGAGAACATCGTCTTCATCAACTTCATCACCGTCCCGGAGGGCATCGCGACCGTCTGCGAGCGCTATCCGAAGGTGAAGATCGTGACGTCCTCCATCGAGGAGCGGCTCAACGAGAACGCGTACATGCTGCCGGGCATCGGCGACTTCGGGGACCGTTTCTACGGCACCGCGTGAAGCCGTGGGAGTGAAACGGCGGGTGTACGGGCCGGTACGGCCGGTCCGTGCACCCGCCGCTCAACGGCCGCCGGGCTTCCGGGCCTCGATCAGGAAGCGCGCGGAATGCGCGACGAAGGGGCCTTCGGCCCGCATCCGGTCGTGCAGTTCCCGCAGGCGGCCGCTGAACTGGCCGACGGTGAATCCGGGGACCATCCAGATCACCTTCCGCAGGAAGTAGATCACCGCGCCGATGTCGAGGAATTCCATCCGGAGGCGCTCCGCGCGCAGATCCACCACTTCGAGACCGGCGGCTTCCGCCTCCCGGCGGGCGTCCTCCGGGTCGCGTTTCCGCCGGATGTCCTCGGGCTGCGGCCCGAGGAAGTACTCGACCAGCTCGAAGACGCTGGCCGGTCCGACCTGTTGGGAGAAATACGTGCCGCCGGGCCGGAGCACCCGGGCGATCTCCTGCCAATGGACGGTCACGGGATGGCGGCTGGTCACGAGGTCGAAAGCCGCGTCGGCGAACGGCAGCGGCGGCTCGTCCGCGTCGGCGACGACAACGGCTCCGCGCGGGTGCAGCAACGCGGTCGCTTTCGCGACGTTGGGCGGCCAGGATTCCGTGGCCACCATCAGCGGGGGCAGCTTCGGGGCCCCGGCGAGCACTTCCCCGCCACCCGTCTGAATGTCCAGCGCGGCGTGGGCGCGCGCCAGCCTTTCGCCCATGGCGCGCTGATATCCCCAGGAGGGCCGTTCCTCCGTGGCCCGTCCTTCCAGCCAGGAGAAGTCCCAGCCCTCGACCGATACGGCTTCCGCCTCGGTGACCAGGTCCTCGAATGTTCGCGGCATAAATGGATCATCGCCGTGAATGGAGCTGTCCGCCACCGGATATCCGTGTGCCGACGCCGCGGGGGAGAGCCCGACGGCCATCCGGTCGTAACCGAACGTATGGCGGAATGAAGCCCACCCGTACGGCTCGCCCCCTAGCGTCTCCCCATGGCGACCATCGAGGCGTCACCGGAAGCGCCCGCGCCGCGGCGCACGGCCTTCGCCGCACCCGCCCGTCTCCGGGCACAGGCCGTCGCGATGCTCGTCGCCCTCGCCGCGCTCTGCGCGGCCGCGGTCGTCGGCGCCGTCGCGGTCCGCGCGGACGCCGCCCGGCTGCGGGACGCGGTGGTCCAGCGCGCCGCGACCGCCACGGAACTCCGCTTCGCGCTCGCGGACTTGGACGCGCAACGAGTCGACGCCCTCGTCCCGGGGCACTCCGCCGACCGCCCCGCCAGCCTGCCGCCCGGCCACTCGGCGGAGGAGTACGAGGTCGGCAACCGCCTCCTCGCGCTGCTCACCGCGCGCCAGCGCCGTACGGAGGTCAGCGATCTGCTGCGGCGGCTGGGCGCGGACTCCGGCGAGGGGGAGCGGATCCGGTCCCTGCTGGACGGGCTGGGGCGGTACGACGACCTCAGCGGGCGGTCCGCGCAACTGGACGAGCAGACCCCGGACCGGCTCGCCGGACGTCCGGTGGCCGCGGCGGTCATGCTGGCCACGGAGGCGGGCCAGGTGATGCACGACGTCCTGCTGCCGGGCGCGGCCGCGCTGGCCGCCGTGTACGAGCGGCACGCGGCCGACTTGGGGGACCGCGCGCACGACACCGCCGTACGCGCCGCCGTGGCCGTCGGCGGCACGGGACTGGCCGCCGTCGGCGTCCTGGGGTACTGCCAGTTCCGGCTGGCCCGGCGCTACCGCCGGGTCGTCAATCCGCCCCTCGCGGCGGCCACCCTGGTGGCCGTGGCGATCACCATTGCCGGAGCGTCGGCCTTCCTGTCGGCCGCGGACGGCGCGCGGGCGGCCGGGCGGGACGGGCTGCGGCCGTGGACGCGCCTCGCGGAGGCGCGCGCGGTCGCCGCGGAGGCGGCGGCCGACCAGGGACGCTGGTTCGTGCACGACGCCGGGCCCGACACGGTCGAGGAGGCGCGTTTCGTCTCCCTCACCCGGCGGCTGGACGTCCTGCTCGCGCCCGGCGGTTCACCGGCGGACGAGGGCCTGGCGGCGCGGTACGGGAACTTCCGCGCGGACGACGCCCGCTTGCGTCAACTGCGCTCGTCCGGACGCCTGGACGAGGCCGTGACGGTCCTCACGGAGATCGGCCGCGGCCGGATCGCTTTCGACTTCTGGGACTTCTCCACGGCTCTGGACGCGCGGGCCGGTCACGGTCTGACGGCATTCGCCGCGAGGACGGACGGCACCCGTGACGACCTCTCCGGGTGGCCCGCTCTTCCGGCCGCCGCGCTCGGCGTATCGGCGGCCCTGGTACTCGCGGGGCTGAGGCCGCGACTGGTCGAGTACCACTGAGGGCTGCCGGGGAACGGCCCGCACGGAACCCTGCCCGCCATGCCGCCGCAGGCTGCGGCCCGGCACGGCGAACAGGGCTAAGTCACCCGCGAACTACTTCCACGCCTTGTGGTTCATGTCCCACTTCTGCCAGTGGCCGTTCACCTTGCGCTTCCAGCAGTGGTTGTGCTCGTCCCACTGGGCGTAGGTGCGGGAGTCGGCGTCGTAGCGCTGCCACACGCCGCCCTTCTTGTCGAAGCGGTCCTGCTTCTTGTCGACGCCCTTCTCCCAGCCGAGGTGCTTGCCCTTCCCGCCCTTGTCCTGGTCGCCCTTGCCGTGGTCGCCCTTGTCGTGCTCACCCGTGTGCTTGCCCGGGTCGCCGTGCAGCGCGTGCGAGTGGGTGCCCGGGGCCGGGTTGGGGGCCGGGGCGGCGAAGGCGGCGCTTCCGGCGGCGGCTCCGGACAGCAGGGCTGCTGAAGCGGTGGCCACCGCGAGGCGACGCGTCCATGCGCGAGACATGCGTTCTCCTTGCTATGGGCTCCCGCCGGCGCTTCGCGGCCAGTTGGGAGCCGTGCTCTCGATGCGGGAGCATTCTTTGCCCCAACTCGCCTGCGGAGCGAGGGAATCCGATCGTTTTCAACCATACGGATGATCAGTCGATCTGGCTCGACGCGACCGGCGAGGGCCCCGGCGGGCCCGCCGGGACCCTCGCGCGGTGGGTGCCGTGACGGGCCGGTCGGCCGGTGAGCGAAACTGACCTCGTTTCAGTCCTGCCGCACGAAAGAAATTCGAGAACGCATGTTTATACGTACTCTGTCGCAGAAGGCTGCCGTGAGCGCGGTCGCCCTCGCGGGCGCCGTCGCCCTGGCCGCATCGGTCGCCTCCCCGGCGAACGCCGCCCCCCACCCCACCACCGCTCACACCAAGGCCACCACGCACGCCAAGAAGGCCGTACGCACCGTGTCCCCGCAGCAGGGTGCCAAGGCGGTCGCCTTCGCCGCGCAGCAGCAGGGCAAGCCGTACGTGTGGGGTGCGACGGGGCCGGACAGCTTCGACTCGCCAGGCCTGACGCAGGCCGCGTACGCCGCCGCGGGCGTCGGCATCCCGCGCGCCTCGGTGGAGCAGTGGAACAGCTCCACCCACCTCACCGAGGGCCAAGTGCGCGCCGGCGACCTGGTCTTCTTCTCGGGCGGCAACCACGTGGGGATCGTCACCGACCCCAAGAAGCACATCATGATCCACGCCCCGCGCGTGGGGACGTCCGTGCGGTACGAGTCCTACGACGCGGTCCCGGACCGCACGGGCTTCGGCCGCCCGTAGGCCGTCCGGCCCCGGCCTCGCCCTCCCCGCCACCGCGCCCCGGGGGGTGGGGCCGGGGCGCACGCGCACCCGGTGGAAGGCCCAGGCCCGGCGGCCGTCCGTCGCATGACCCGCTGCATGACCCGCTGACCCAAAAGTCACGCGGACGCTCTGGCGTCACGGCTCCACCCGCTTTACCTTGAGCGCGATGGGGTCACCCATAGAACGGCTTGCCACCCTCGTCCGATCACGTCAGACAAGAGGTGAGTCATGTTCCTTCGCCACAGACATGCCCGCCGATTACGGCGGTTGAGCGCATCGGCCCTGCTCATGGGTGTCGTCGTGGCCGTGGCCGCCGGGCCCGCGCGGGCGGAGCCCGACCGGGTGCGGCCACCGCTCGTCCAGCCGGTCGACCCGCAGCACTGGCGCAACCCCGACGACATGACATGGGCGGAGTACCACGCCGTGCCCGGGACCGACTGGGCGAATCCGGCCGTCGAACCGACCAAGCGGAAATTCAAGGGCGCACTCGTGCTCCTGGACTACCCCGACGAGCCGTTCGCGGTCACCAGGCCCGCGGGCTCGACGAAGTTCGGCAATCCGACGTCCGCCGCATCCGGAATTCCACGGGATCAAGTCGCCGGTTTCTACCGGGACTTCCTGAACAGGCCCGGACCGCTCAACCACGGTCACACCATCAACGAATACTGGATGGAGGACTCGGGCGGCCGCATAGGTGTCGACCTGACCGCCTTCGGCGCGTATCGCATGCCGTGGAAGTCGTATCAGTACGGCATCGAGCCCGGCATGAACCCCGGCGCCTGCCC
Source organism: Streptomyces sp. NPDC002537 (assembly GCF_053594975.1). NCBI lineage: Bacteria > Bacillati > Actinomycetota > Actinomycetes > Kitasatosporales > Streptomycetaceae > Streptomyces > Streptomyces sp. NPDC002537. Next base: position 49,121 of record NZ_JBSFWT010000041.1, on the reverse strand, counting down.
CCTCGGGGACACCTGCGGCAAGGACATCCGCGCCGACGGCAAGAGCGCCTGGGTCGCCGATGTGGGTGCCGACCGGGCGGGGCAGTTCGACTTCGTCTTCTATCTCACTGCCGGAGAGGACGAGTCCTCCACCTGGCAGGAGTTCGGCCCGATGAAGTTCGCGACCGCACAGGACGTACCGGCGGCCTGGGGACCGCCGGCGCCCCTGCCCGCCGGGGGCAACGCGGCCGGCACCCGCTACGTGCCCTGGACGTCCTGGCAGGCGGCCGCCCGGATCTGGCCCAACGCGGCGGACGGCTCGTCCACGCAGGCGGAGAGCTCCGGGATGGCCACGTTCGCCCATGAGCTCAGCCACATCCTGGGCATCGGGGACAACTACAACAACCCCTACGGCACGCCCCTGAGCCGCAGTTACACCGGCATCTGGGGCATGCTCTCCCGCGGCTCGTTCAACGGCCCCGGCGGCCCGCACAGCCGCTGGCGGATTCCCGCCACCGGCGGCGGCTCGATGGGCGCGCAACACGTCCTGCGGGACAAGATGAAACTCGGCATCGTCGACGACAGGAACGTCCTGCGCCTCGACCGCGACGCCCTCAAGGACTCCGGGCCCGTCGTTGCCCGCGTCACCGCCCGTTCCGCGCCACCCGGTGAGAAAGGCCTGGCCGGCGTCGACATCACGATGGCCCGCGACCTGTCCCCGGCCTGTGACCGTGCCACCGATCCCCTCTGCGACGGCGGCGGTTACGACAACTACACCGTCGAGGTCGTCGACCGCATGGGCATGGACTCCTTCACGCCGGACCACGGAGTGCTGCTCAGCAAGACCAAGAACGAGGACAGCGCGCCGTTCGCCTGGGTCGTCGATGCGCACCCCGAGGACATCGGTCTGGTGGACTTCGTCCGCCCCGACGGCACCCCCCAGAAGATCACCATGGGGGACTACCGGCAGCTCAGCGACGCCCTCTTCCACGCCGGGGCCGACTCGGGGAGCTCCTACGAGTACGTCGACGAGGCCAACCGGCTGCACTTCTACATCCTCGACGTGCGGCGCGACGCCTCCGGGGTGCTCTCCTACGGCGTGGGCGTCAAGTCCCTCGACGGCGCGGGCCCCCAGGCCCGCGGCCTCGCCCTCGCGCACGGCACCGCGAAGGGCAGGCCCCTGGACGGCCGCGCCATGTGCACCTTCGCACTCGCCAACACGGGCCGGGCCGCGCCGCAGTCCGACGCCCGCCTCTCCTCCGACATCTACCGCCTCTCCACCACCGTCACCGGCCGCGGCTGGTCCGCCTGGCTCCCCACCCGGCTGACCGCCACCCCGGCCGGCACCACGATCCCGGTCGCCGTCGCCGTCACCGCGAAGCCCGGCGCCGAGAAGAAGGGCCGGCTCACCCTCACGGCACGCTCGGAAAGCGACCCGGGCAGGACCGCGACGGCGACCTGCGACGTGAAGAGGTCCGCCAACTGACCGGAGGCGCTCGATCGGGGGCGCTCGACCGGAGACGCTCGCGTGCCGCGGGCGGCGGAGGGTTTCCGCCGCCCGCGGAAATTCGGAATCTTTACGTCCATCGATGATTGCTTTCCGTTTCTCGGCAGGCGAGAAAAGGGTGACGAGCGGCGCCCGAACTATGCGCTTGACGCGGCGCAGGTTCCGCTTGTTAGTGTGCTGGAGATGCCAATGGCGGCTACACCGGTTGTACGGACCGGGTGGCCCGAAGGGCTCTTTACGGGGGATATATGTACGGCGCTGTCGACGTATCTGAACGCATTCCCGGGATTTTCCGCCCGGTGTCCGAATTCTTTGGGGTGGCGGCCGCGTGAGCGCGCCGCCGAGCCCGGTGTCCGCACGGCGGATACCGGGGCCGCGAGGCGTGCCCGTCCTGGGCAGCCTGCCGCAGTGGAAGGCGTCGACCGCCGAATTCCTGCTCCGGGTACAGCGTGATCACGGCGAGATCAGCCGCATCGGACTCGGTCCGCAGACCGTCCATCTGGTTTCCGGCCCGGACGAGGTCGGCCATGTCCTGAAGGGCAACAGCGGCAACTACGTACGGGGTGCTCTCTACGACCAGTTCCGCATTGTCATGGGCGATGGACTGCTCACCACGGACGGCGACTTCTGGAAGTCCCACCGCCGTTCTCTTCAGCCCGCATTCCTGCGCAAAGCGGTGGCCGCCGTCGGGTCCCATACGGTCGACGCGACGAACGAAATGCTGGACGACTGGGAGGTACGGGCGCGCCGCGGCGAGCCCGTCGATCTGATCACCGAAACCCTGCGGCTGACCCTGGTCGTGCTGAGCCGGTCGCTGTTCGGCTTCGACATCCGGCCCGCCGCGCCCGTGCTCAAGGACGTCGTGGACAACTCCGTCGAGGTGATGTTCAAGCACGGCTCCGTGGCCGAGATGCTGCCCTCCTGGATGCCGACGAAGCGCAACCGGCTCATCGCCCGGGACCGCCGGATCTTCACCCGGCTGGTCGACGACATCAGACGGCACCACGCGGCCACCGGCGAGGGCCGGCTGACGGAACTCATGGAAGCCGCGACCGATCCCGTCACGGGGGAGCGCTGGAGCGACGAGGAAATCCGCGACGAAATCCTCACGCTCTTCCTCGCGGGGCACGAGACCACCGCCGTGGCCCTGCTGTGGACGCTGCTTTCCATCGCCAACCACCCTTCCGTACAGGAAGAGATGGACGAAGAGGTCACGCGCGTCCTGGGCGGGCGCGTGCCGGGCGCGGAGGACGTGGAGAGCCTGCGGTTCACCCAGCAGGTGGTGGACGAGAGCCTCCGGCTCTACCCGCCGATCTGGGTCTATCCGCGGGATGCCGTGGAGGCCGACGAACTCGGCGGCTATCACATTCCGGCGAAGTCCTCCGTGCTGCTCTCTCCGCTCGTCTCGCACCGCAACCCGCGGTTCTGGGACAATCCCGAGGCGTTCGACCCGCACCGTTTCGATCCCGAACTCGTCAAACAGCGGCCGAAGATGACGTACTTCCCCTTCGGCGGTGGCGCCCGCATGTGCATCGGCAACCACATGGCGCTGCTGGAGCTGCGGATGGCGGTGGCCATGATCAGCCAGCGTTTCCGGCTGAGCCTGGTGCCGGGGGAATTCGTCCGCTATGGAGACACCGCGATCTCGCTGCGGCCGATGAGCGAGGTCCTGGTCACGCTGCGGTCGAAGGACGGCGCCTCCGTACGGGCCGCTCGGCCCGCCTGAATCCCGCCTGAACCCCACCTGAATTCCGCCCGCCAGGTCCGGGACCGGACCCGCGGACACGTCCATTTCGCCAGCCCTCGTCGCCACCGCTGCCGCGCTCCGGCGCTCCCGCGCGCCTTCGGCGACGACGTGCTGACGCACCTCGAACAGGCCATTCATGCCCGAACACATCGGAGTTGGCATGGGAATACCGGACGCGACGGACGTACTGATCGTCGGAAGCGGCCCCGCGGGGGCCCTTCTCGGCTGTTTGCTCGCCCGCCGGGGGATCGATGTCCTCGTCGTCGAGAAACAGCCGGACTTCGAGCGGGACTTCCGCGGCGAGAGCCTCGCGGCCCCCTCGGTCATCGCCCTGCGCAAGCTGGGCTTCGGCGAGGCGCTGGAGCGCCACGGCTATCTGGAGAGTTCCGGGGTCGGCATGTGGCTCGAAGGCCGCAGGGTCTTCCATGTCGACTACAACCGGCTCCCGGTCGGCACGCTCCCCATCGAATTCCCCCAGCCGCCGCTCATCCGTATGTTCCACGAGGCGGCCGCCGGGCTGCCGCAGCACACGTTCGCCTCCGGCACACGGTTCACGGGCCTGCTGGAGGACGCCGACGGGGTGGTGCGCGGCGCGGCGCTCAAGCAGTCCGACGGCGAGCCCGCCGAGGTCCGGGCCCGGCTGGTCGTGGGCGCGGACGGCCGCTTCTCCAAGGTGCGCAAGGCCGCGGGCCTTGACCCGACCGTGTTCCAGGCGGAGCGGGACCTGCTCTCCTTCCGGCTGCCCCGCCCGGACGGCTGGGCGCTCGAGTCCGAACTCGTCGTCGACCACAACAGGCACCTCGCCGTCCTGCCGACGTACCCGGACGCGCTGCGCGTCAGCCACAACCTGCCCAAGCGCGGCCTGGGCGGGCTGCGGAAGCAGGGCTTCGACGTCTTCCGCGAGCGGGTCGCCGCCATCGACCCCCGGCTGGCCCCGTTGATCAGGGAGCATCTGCGCTCCTGGGACGACACCAGCTTCCTGGAGGTCTTCAACGCCGAGGTGGACGAGTGGGCGCGGGACGGGCTCGTGCTCATCGGCGACGCCTCCCACACGGCCACGCCGACCCTGGGACAGGGCGTGAACCTCGCGTTCCAGGACGTGGCCGCCCTGACCCCGCTGATCGCCTCCGCGCTGGCGAAGGGCAGCACGCCGGACGGCAGCGTGCCGGCGAGCACCTTCGCCGAATTCGTCGCGGCGCGGCGCGGCCACAAGACGTTCGTGACCGGATTCCAGCGCCGGCAGGAAGCCTCCTTGGCGATGCACACACCCTGGCAGACGGCCCTGCGACGGATGCGGATGCGCACGCTGAACGCGCTCCCGGTGAAGTACCGCCTGTTCGACAAGCTGCTCAACACCCCGCACGGCATCGACCCGGCCGACGAGCGCTGACCCCCACCCCGGCCACGCCGGCAACCCCGGCCACGCCGGCAACGCGAAGCACCGCAAGGAGGACCCGTCCACATGACCGCACTTCCCGTCACGAGCCGTGAGTGGCACCTGGTGGCCCGACCCGAGGGCGAGCCGAAGCCGGAGGACTTCGCCCTGCGCGAGGCGCCGGTCACCGCACCCGCCCCGGGACACGTCCTCGTCCGCAACCACGCCTTCTCCGTCGACCCGTACATGCGCGGCCGGATGGGCGACACCCCGGGCTACGCGTACTTCCCGCCGTACCCCCTGGGCGAGGTGCTCGGCGGCCACGCGGTCGGTGAGGTCGTCGCCTCCGCCGCCCCCGGGATCGCGGTCGGGGACCATGTCCTGCACTTCGGCGGCTGGCGCGAGTACGCCGACATCGCGGCCCCCGACGCCACCCCTGTCGACGGACGGACGGTGCCCCTCACGGCGTACCTCGGCGTCCTCGGCATGACCGGCCTGTCCGCCTACGCCGGGCTGTTCGAGGTCGCCTCCTTCAAGAAGGGGGACACCGTCTTCGTCTCCGGCGCGGGCGGCGCGGTCGGCGGCCAGGTGGGTCAGATGGCCCGGCTGAGCGGTGCCTCGCGCGTCGTCGGCTCCGCGGGCACGGACGAGAAGGTGCGGCTCCTGGTCGAGGAGTTCGGCTTCGACGCGGCCTTCAACTACCGCACGGCGCCCGTCGCCGAGCAGCTGAGGAAGGCGGCTCCGGACGGCATCGACGTCTATTTCGACACCGTGGGCGGTGACCATCTGGAGGCCGCCGTCCATTCGCTCAACGAGTACGGACGCGTCGCGCTGTGCGGGGCCATCGCCCAGTACAACGACGTCGAGCCGCCTCCCGGGCCGCGCAACCTCGCGCTGGCCATCGGCAAACGCCTGACCATGCGCGGCATGATCGTGACCGACCACGAGGGGCTGCTGCCGCGGTTCACCGAGCAGGTGTCGGCCTGGGTGCGCTCCGGCGAACTCGTCTGGCGCGAGACCGCCTTCGAGGGCATCGAGCGGGGCGTCGACGCGTTCCTGGGGCTGTTCCGCGGCGACAACACCGGCAAGGCGATCGTCCGGCTCGACCACTGAGCGCTCCGCCGGAAGTCCCGTACGCCATCCGCGGGGTGGGTCGTGGCCGGTCGCGCGGTTCCCCGCGCCCCTTAGGGGCGCCACCGAACCGCACCGGACTTCGCCAAGACCGCTTGGACCCCGCACCGCACACCACACCAACACGCTGTCGAGGGAGGGAACATGGGTGCTGCCGTCGGCAGACATGCCGTGGTCATCGGGGGGTCCATGGGCGGGCTGCTGGCGGCCCGCGTGCTCGCGGACCGCTTCACCGAGGTGACGGTGCTGGACCGGGACGAGCTGCCCGGCACCGCGCGCCCGCGCCGGGGCGTACCGCACGCCGAGCACGGACACGCGCTCCTCCTCGGCGGCAAGCGGACCCTGGAGGAGCTCTTTCCCGGGCTGGGCGACGAACTGGTCGCCGCCGGAGGCATCCCCTTCGACCCGGGCCGCGACCTTCTCATGCACCAGATGGGCGCGCTGCGGCAGCGCTTCCGGAGCGGCAGCCAGGGTGTGAGCCTCACGCGCGCGCTCCTGGAGCACGCCGTGCGCGCCCGCGTCGCCGCCCTGCCCGGGGTGGAGATCCGGGACCGGACCGCGGTGTACGGGCTGACGGGTGTCGCCGGCCGGGTCACCGGCGTGGAACTGGAGGGCGGCGCGACGCTCTCCGCCGGCCTGGTCGTCAACGCCTCCGGCCGTGGCTCGGGCGCCGACGGCTGGCTGCGGGCCCTGGGCCACGAGGCTCCCGGGACCGATGTGGTGAAGGTCGGCGTCGGCTACACCACCCGGCTCTTCCACCGGCGCCCGGGGGAGCGGCTGGCCGGCCACGGCCTGCTCCACCTGATGGCCGGCGCCGCACCCGGGGACAAGCGGGCCGCGTCCGTCTTCGCGGTCGAGAACGACCGCTGGATGGTGACCCTCGGCGGCTGGCACCAGACGCACGCCCCCACCGACCCGGACGGCTTCACCGCGTTCGCCGCCGCGCTGCCGAGCAAGGCCGTGCGCGACATCGCGTGCGGCTCCGAACCGGTGGACGGCGACGCCGCCAAGAAGTTCACCTTCCCCGCGGCCAGACGCCGCCGCTACGAGCGGCTGCAGGCGGTGCCGTCCGGCTTCGTCTCCCTGGGCGACGCGTTGTGCAGCTTCAACCCGCTGTACGCGCAGGGCATGACGGTGGCCGCCCTGGAGGCGGTGGAGCTGGGGCGCGCCCTGGACGCGGCCGGTCACGCGGGCCCCGGGATGGTCCGCGCGTACTACGCGGCCGTCGCCGGGGTCGTCGACCCGCCCTGGCAGATGGCGACCGGAAGCGACTTCGCTCATCCGGAGACCACCGGCCCCAAGCCGCGCGGCACGCAACTCCTCAACTGGTACACCGGGCGCCTCCTTCTGGCCAGCCATGTCTCCGTACCGGTGAACCGGACGCTCATGGACGTGCAGCAGCTCCTCGCGCCGCCCAGCGCGCTGCTGCGGCCCACGACGACCGTGCGCGCCCTGCTCGCCGCCCGGCGCTCACCGTCACTCTCCTCAACGAACCAGTAACAGAAGGTAGTTCCCCATGGTCAAGGAATTCTCCGGCAGGACCGCTCTGATCACCGGCGGTGGTTCGGGCATCGGCCGGGCCGTCGCCCACCGGCTGGCGGAGGCTGGCGCGGCCGTCGTGGTCACCGGCCGCGACAGCGAGAAGATCGACAAGGTCGCCGCCGAGCTCACGGCGGCCGGTCACGCCGCCCTCGCCGTGGTGGCCGACGTCACCGACCCCGACGCGGTCGCCGCGTCCGTCCGCGCGGCGGTCGACACCTTCGGCGGGCTGCACCTGGCGGTCAACAACGCCGCGATCCCGGGCCCGAAGGGCATCACCGGCGAGTTCCCGCCCGCGGAGTTCCAGAAGGTCATCGCGACCAACCTCACCGGTGTCTTCAACAGCCTCCACCACGAACTCCCGGCCATCGTCGCCTCGGGCGGCGGCGCGGTCGTCAACATGGGCTCGATCCTCAGCGTGAAGGTCCTCGCGGGCTCGCCCGCCTACACCACCGCCAAGCACGGCCTGATCGGCCTCACCAAGACCGCCGCCGTCGAATACGCCCCCTTGGGGGTGCGCGTCAACGCCGTCGGTCCGGGCTTCGTCGAGACGCCCTTCCTCGTGGACTTCGACGACGACGCCAAGAAGTACTTCGCCGCCCTCCACCCGGCGGGCCGCTTCGGCACCCCGGAGGAAGTCGCGGAACTGACCGCGTTCCTGCTCTCCGAACGGGCGTCCTTCGCGTACGGCGGGTACTACCCGGTGGACGGGGGGTACGCCGCGGCGTGAGCGGGCGGGTGGGGGCGACGGCCCTTCCGGCCGGACCTCTGCCCGAGCCCCCGTCCGGCCTCTGCCTGAACCTCTGCCTGAACCTCTGTCCGGCCTCTGTCCGGCCTCCGTCCGGTTACGCCCCCGTGAGGCCCGTCAGGGCGTTCTCCGGGACGTGGGGCCGGCCGGCGGCCAGCACCAGGCGGATGTCGCGCAGGGCACCGAGATCGTCGAGGGGGTTGCCGTCGACGACGAGGAGGTCGGCGCGGTATCCGGCGGCGAGGCGCCCGGTCTGTTCGGCGATGCCCAGGGCGCGGGCGGCCTCGACGGTGGCCATGTCGATGATCCGGGACGCGGGGAAGCCGAGGTACTGGAAGAACTCCAGGCTGCCGACGAGGTTGTCGAAGTCCGCCCGGGGCACGCCCGCGTCCGTGCCGGCGATCAGGGTCACGCCCTGGTCGGCCATCCACCGCACGCGCGCGAAGATCGCGTCCGCCCGCTCGTACCCGAACCGCTCCGCGAACGCGCGCCAGTTGGGGCTGGCCGCCGGGCACACCCGGATGCCCTTGGCGGCGATCTCGGCGACGACGTCCTCACGGGCCTCGAAACCGCCGTCGACCATCCATGTGCAGTGCTCGATGGTGTCCACTCCGGCGGCGACCGCCGCGGCGATCCCCTCCGTGCCGTGCGCGTGCGCGGCGACCGGCAGGCCGAGCCGGCGGGCCTCCGCCACCACGACGCGCAGCTCGTCGGTGGTGAACTGCGACTCCCAGGTCGCGTGTCCGCCCTTGGTGAGCCCGCCGCCCGTGGCCATGACCTTGATGACGTCAGCCCCGTCGGCCGCGTTGCGGCGCACCATCTCGCGGATGCCGTCCTCGCCCTCGACCTCACCGCCGAGGAACCAGCAGTGCCCGCCCGGCACGGTCACCGGCCGCCCGGCGGCGAGGACGCGCGGGCCCGGCACGTCGCCCGCGGCGATCGCGTCCCGCAGCCGCATCGCGAGCCCGCCGCGGTCACCGAGGTCGCGCACCGTCGTCACCCCGCTGCGCACCAACTGCCCGGCCCGCTTGGCCATGCCCAGCAGCAGGCCGGTGTCGTCGCTCTCCTCGAGGGCGCCGACCGGGTCGGCGCTCGCATCGAAGGCGAGGTGCACATGGCAGTCGACGAGCCCCGGCAGCACGGTGGCCTCCGGCAGCGATATCCGCCGCACGTCCGCCGGTACGACCGCCTCCACCTCGGCCCGGGGACCCGCCGCGACGATCGCGTCGCCCCGGACGAACACCGCGCCGTCCTCCACGCACTCCCCGGCGGGCCCGGTCAGTACCCGCCCCGCCATGACCAAGAGGTCCATCACGTCACCATTTCCGTACCGGATTGTTTGTTCTTCCTCATTCTGATCGGCTCGCCCGCCCGGTGGCGCAGGGGCCTCGGCAACTCCTCGCCTGTGGAAAAGGGCGTCAACCCGGTGCGCGTGCGGGAGGATCGGAACAGTGCACGAGGGAGGGGCGCATGGGTAAGCGCGGACGTCGCCGTAAGAAGGAACAGGCGAAGAAGGAGCAGGCCGCACCGACATCGGTGATGATCGATTTTCCGCCTGGCGCGCCCCGTATCCGTGTGGTCGTCAAGTCCGGTCAGCCGCAGCAGGCCCAAGAAGTCGCGAAGCTGTACTGGGAGATCACCGAGGACGGTACGTGGGCCCGTACTGTCGGAAGCATCGGCGAGCAGCAATGGGCGGCGGCCACCGCGACGTCCGTCTCGCACGCGATTCTGCTGAACTCGCTGTGCGCCAACTGCGGCGAGCCGATCCGGGTCACCAACCGTTCGTGGGCCGTCAAGGTCGCCGGAAAGTACCTCGACCGCCCCAACAGCGAGTACCTGTGCCCCGAGTGCGACGCCGTCCAGGAGCAGGAACGGGAGCGCGAGTACGAGCGCAGGGCGGAGGCGGCCCGAGCCGAGAAGGAACGCGAGGAGCGGAAGGCCGAGGAAGAGGCGGGCAGGATCGCCGAGGCTCTCGCGGGCGAGGCGGCCAAGGACGGTTCCGGCAGCCGCGTTCCCTACGGCAGCCCCGTCGCGCTCGCCCTGTACCCGGCCTTGGTCGGCCACGCCGCCTACCGCCCCGACAAGCCCTTGCCGAGCGTGGCGGACCTGGGCCTTCTCGGATGGACCGGGGATACGGACCGGGACGGGGCGGCCATGCTCGACCTGTACGACGCGCACCTCGTGGCCATCGCCCCCGAGACGCCTCGGAAGGCGTTCGGCCTCTCGGAGGAGGACGGCAGCCTCCGCTTCCACGGCATGGCGGCGCGGTGGCGCCTGGTCGGCGGCGGCAAGGTGGCCGACGCGCACGCACAGGCCGTGACGAACTACTTCATGACAGGCCCCGGGCCGGAGGCACACGAGACCCGCCAGGCACTGGCCGAGCTTGTCGAGCACATGGAGATCGTCAACGTCATCCGCTACCTCGACGGTCTGTTGACGAAGAAGTACCAGTACCCCGAGGTACCGGAAGGGCGCCGCCGGCAACTCGCCGATGTCGTCAAGAAGGGCTTCGGCGCCGGATACACGTCAGGCCAGATGATCTGCTTCGCCTGGCGGGCCGCGGACACGGCGGCGGGATGGAAGGAACGCAACGCGCTGGGGCCGACGGAAGCGTCCTCCGCCGCGGTCACCATCCTCAACGACAAGATCGACAAGGCCGTTGAGGTCCACCACGCCATACCCGAGTACGAGCCGCCACGCTGGCATCAGCAGCCTCTCGCGCTTGACGCGCTCAGGGAGCTGAACGCCGACGTCAAGCGCGTGCGCGACCGTTCCGTGATCGACGCGTGCCCCCGGTGCGACCAACACGGGCTGCGTGAGACGGACACGGGCGCCGTCACCCGGTGCGTGCACGTACCGCCGGTCGTTCCTCAGGGGACGGAATCACAGGACGAGCCGGCCGACGCTTGACCCGCTTGCCCCACTTGACCCATGGGGTCACCCGTGTCGACCGTGAGTGCTTCAGACCTTGTGACCCTTGTGACCCTGGTGTTCCTGGTGATCCTGTGAGTGGTCGTCCGCTGAAGTCCGGCTGGACGCCAGCCAGGAGCGTGCGGGCTCGGCGGGGTGGGTGGTGTCCACGGTGAGGTGGAGCAGGGTGCCGCCGCCCTGTCCGGCCGGATAGCTGCGCTGCTCGGTGGAGTCGAAGCAGTGCCGGAGAACTTCCGCGACACGGCGGGCGGTGTCGGGGGAGGCGGCGATGATGCGGACGTCCGCGTGCCCTGTGGGAGGCGCTGGTTCCGTAGGTCTCATATCGGCCTCGTTCCCGGGGTGGGGCTGAGGTGTGGTGGCGCGTGCCGGCGTCACGCCCGCCGTCCCCGGCCGGAGAAGAGGCCGCGCCGTCCGCGGTCCTCGTGCTGTTGCTCGCGGCGGGTGCGGGCGATGAGGGGCCCGGTGGGATCGATCTCCGACCGCGGGCGGTTCCGGCTCCTGCTGTCGCGCCAGGGCAGGACACCGCTGTAGCGGAAGCCCGCGATCCTTTCGTCGTGCTGCCGGTTGAGCAGGTGGATCAGGAGGATTCCCACAGCGACGGCGGCGAGGATCACGACGAGCGTGATGGCAATCTGCATGGTTCTCACACCCCTTGGGCGGAGGGGGAAAGGCCGTCGGCCGGGTTCCCGGCCGGTGACGACGCGGTTCCGCCGTCGGTCTCCCACGCCTCTTCCCGGCCCCGTGACTCCGCCGCCTCGTCGGCAGCGCTCTCGTCGTCCATCAGCATGCTCGCGGTGAGCAGGCTTCCGGGGGTGGACGCGGCGGTCATCAGCCGGGCGGCCGCGGCCGGGCCGGTTTCCGGCGGGATCACCAGCAGGTCCCAGCGGCCCGCGGTGCGGGAGAGCAGGAGCAGCTTGTGCGGGTCCTGTTCGTCCGTGGACCATCCCACGTGCACCGTGTGCCCGGAGACCGCCACCTTGTGGGGGACCACGGGCCAGAAGGCCGGGTTCACCGTGACGCGCGTGATCCGGCCCCAGGCGCGGTCCAGCCTGTCGACCAGGGCGGGCAGTTCGAGGGAGAGGTCGCGTGAGCGGGGCCACCAGGCTCCGTCCAGGAGACCCGGTGTCGCGTCGGCCGGGCGCAGGGCCAGGCGAGCGGGCGGCCGAGGGACGTGCTCGTCCCTGGTCGTACGGTCGATGGTCACAGTCATGACGCGAACCTGCCCCCGGGCGCCTCTTCGGCTGTCCGGCGTTGTCGCTCACCGAAAACGACACCGGCGTGGAAGCCGGTGTACGAAGTGCTCCCGGTCTTTTCACTGTACTCCGGGCCATGGCCCGTGCAGCGCGTGCGACCAGGCATTTTCTCGGGGCGCGGGCCCGTGACCGGTGGTGCGGACCATGGGCCCGTGGAGTACGGTGAGGACAGTCGCGAGCGCTTCGCCCGGGGCTGTCGACGCGGTCCGGACGACGAGCCGATACGCCGGTCCCGGAGGCAGGTGAGCAACCATGGCCGATTCCGACACCCCAGACCTTCCCAGGCTTCTGCCGGATGCGATTCACCATGCCGTGAAACCCGGGACAGCGCTCCTGCGGCTGGAGACGACGCAGGAGCGCGGGGGGATTCTGGACGGCGCGTGGTGGCCGCGTTCCCGCGACATCGGCGCCGAGCTTCCCGGCCTGATCAGTGCCCTGACCGAGCACCTCGGTCCCGTCACGCGCGTCGGCTTGGACCAGAGTGCCTGGGGAGAGCTCCCGGTACGACTGACCATCGGTGGCCGGGTCGTGCACATCGACTCCTTCCCCGTCGGTGACGACACGGTCCTCATCACCCGGGGCGACAACGATCACTTCGCCCTGCTGGTGGTCCCGCCCGACGCGGCGCCCGACGCGGCACGCACCGCGATGGCCAGGGCCGTACGGGCCGACAACATCACCCAGGCCGAACAGATCCTCATCGACACCGGCGCCGGCCGGCAGCCCTGAACCCTGCGGCAGGCTGCTGATGGCCCGGGGGTCAGCGCGACGGTGGGTCCGGGTCCTCCATGGGCTTGGTGGGTTCGGTGGGTTCGGTGAGGCCGACCGGTGCCGTGGCTGCTGTAGCCGTCGTGGCCGTAGGGCAGTGGCAGGATCTTGCGCGGGTCCGGTTCTGCCGTGGACCGGACGGCCTTCACCGCATGGCCGTTGGCGGGCACCTTGCACGAAATGACGGGCCGGTTCTGTGGGTTGACGACGCTGCGGGTCATGCCTTCCCGCAACAGGGCCAACACATCCGTGACTGCGGGCAGTTCGTCTGTCAGGTACCGGGGGCGCGGCCACCTGGGCGGCGGGCGGCCGGAGGATGCATCGGTCAGCGGGGGATGTTCGGTGGTCACCGTCATGGTGTCGACCTGTCTCCGGGCCCGCTGTCCGCGGCCCCGTGCTGTCGCCCGAGAGAGGCACCGGCATGGAAGCTGGCAGGTCGACCGGACGGTGCGTCCCTGCCGACGGACTCCCGGAGGAGCAACCCGTCCGGCCGTCAGTGCTTTTGCCTCGCAAGGGGTACCGGTGAACCCTGTCCGGCACCTTCACCACCTGCACCATCGACACGACGACCGGCTCCACCGAGACCACGCGTGACCTGGCGAACGCATGTTCCGCGTTCCTCCGGGAGGTCGCCCACGGGCGGAACGGGCTGCTGAACGTCTTCACCCCTCACGCGACGTCCGGTCCGGCCGTCATCGAGACCGGCGCGGGCAGCGATGACGACCTGTTGGCGGCCCTCCGCGATGTTCTTCCCGCGGACGACCGCCGGCGAGACCGCTACGGCGGTCCAGGTCACGGCCGTGGCCACCTGCTTCCGGCCCTGGTCCCGCCGCACGCCACGCTGCCCGTGGTCGACGGTGAGCTGGTGCTGGGGACGTCCCAGTCCGTCGTCCTGGTGAACGCGGGCGGGGACAGCCCCGACCGCCGGGTCCGGCTGTCCTTCCTTGGCTGAACCGTCCTCCTCGGCCGGACCGGTCCCGTCCAGCCCTGTTCGCGGCGTGCGGGAAAGGCTACGTTGTGTGGTGAAGCCCCAGCCCCCGGCAGTGTCGAGATGTGCTCCGCTCCCAGGAGGCGTGTGGTGCCCGTGGATCCCGGAACCGTCCTCGTCCCCACTCGCCGGCGGCTCGTTCCCTCCGCCGGACGGGAAGCCCACGTGGTCATGGTCCGCGGAAGGCTGGACCTCGTCGGGGTCTCCAGGCTGCGCGAGCGCCTTCTGCGCGTATCCCACGGCCCCGGAAGCCGGTTGGTCCTCGACCTGTCCGGCGTCACTTCCTGTGATGCCCTGGGGCTCGGACTGTTCGTCGCCACCGCCCGCCGGGCCCGCCGTTCCGGCGGCGCCCTGCGCCTTGTGGCACCGCGTCCCGCCGTCGTCCGGGCACTGGGGGCCAGCGGGCTGAGCAGGCTCCTCCCGGTCCTTCCCGGCAGCACCGGGACGACGGAATCCAAGACGACGGAATCCCAACGGACCACGGTCCCCGGCGGCTCCGTTCCTCGCCGACCGGTGGCCCGCTGATCCCGAACACCGGCTACCACCAAGGGGAGAAGCCGATTGCAGGACGCCGAATCGGAGGACGCCGGCGTACGGGACGGTCGACTGCGCGACGCCCGTCAGACCGCCGGGACGGTCCTGCCGCTTGATGTCCCCTGTGGTCCGGGGACGGCCATTCCTTGGCCTCGGGCCCGGCCATTGATGGTCCGGCGAGTAATCCGGCGGTCAGGCGGCTGTGGCGGGGCGTGGGCTGCCATGGAAGACCTGACTGATGTGCCAGAAGTGGTGGGCCTCCGCGACGGGCCGGGCACCCGGCTGAGGCGCCGCGCGCGCGAGGCACCCCCGAAGCACCCTCGGATTCCTTGAAATCACGGCAGGGCCCGGGAATTCTCTGTGTGCGTCGAGCTGTCGGCCCTGTGGCTCGTACCGGACGCCTCGGTGCGGCTCGTCGCCGCTCTGGTGGTCGGGCTCGGGCTGAGCGTCGGCGGGTACGTGGCCCTGATGGATCCCTCATGGGGGATCGCGGGATTCCTGCTGCCACTGGCCCTCGTCCTGGTGTGCTCCGGTGGCCTGGCGCTGTGGGCCGTGCGCGGCGGCGCGCGCGGTCCTGCCGAACGGACTCGGGCCGAGCCGGCCACGGGATGGCACAAGGCCGGATGGATGCTGCTGGGTGTCGCGATCGGGATCAAGCTGTTCGCGGTGTTCGCCGTCCTGCCCCAGTACCTCCTCGCCAAGTCCGGCACGCTGCCCGGCTGGTACGGCTGTCTCGTCGGCCTCAACGCCATCGTGATCGTCCTGCTCCAGAAGCCCGTCATGACGTGGATCACGGGACGGGGCACCGAGGCGACGCGGACAAGAGCGGTCCTGGTCGCGCTGGCCTGCTGCATGATCGTCCTCGCTGTGCCCGGCTGGTTCCACGTCGAGCGGCCGGCCGGCGCCCTGACCTGGATCCTGCTGTGTTCCGTCGTCGAGTGCGCCGCCGGCTACCTGGACGTCGCCGCGTCGGGAGCGGGCTGCCTGTTCCACAAGGAAGCCGCGGCGGGCCTCGGCGCCGGGCTGTGCGTCGCGCTCAGCCGGGCCGCCGGAGGCTCACGGACGCGGGCGGAGACGTCGCTCGCCGTCGTATAGGGAGGAACCCCATGCCGCACACAGCCGTCGACTTCTCGGACCCACTGGCCGACTCGTTCGACCGCCGTGCGTTCGCGCTCGAACTGCACGAGCTCACCGCCGAGATGATCGACGCCCCGGTCGACAGCTGCAAGACCCGCTTCCGCCGCATGGAGGGAGCCGTCATCGCGGACGGCTCCCCCGGACGCGCGCTCGTCCACGTCGAGCTGGCAATTCTTCCGGGCCGCTCCGAAGAGGCCAAGGCCTGCTTGAGCCGGGCAGTACTCGAACTGGTGACACGCCACACCGCGACGGCGGACGGAACGGAAGTGCATGCCTCCGTGGAGGTGCGCGATCTCGACGCGTCGTACAGCAAGGGCATCACTCTGCCCCGATGAGCACGAGCCGACTGCTCCGGCTGCGCATCTGAAGATCTTCGCGATTGTCCGGTGAGGCGCTGGCGGAGGATACGAGATTCGAACTCGTGAGGGGTTGCCCCAACACGCTTTCCAAGTCTCCGCCTGGAGGTTCCGGTGCGCACGGGAACGTTCTGGCCTGCGGTACAGCCGACTCGGGTGGGGCTTCTGGACAGTGTTGTACGGCGGTGAACGCAACCAGAACTGCAGCCACTGCTGACTTACTTGCCGTGTTCCGGGCCGTACCACTGGAGGGCTTGCCCGGTCACTGCGGCGATGCACTCGAAGTCGTGATCGCGATGGAGCAGGGTGAGCCCCTGCAGCTCAGCGGTCGCGGCGACGAGCAGGTCGACTGCTCCGGCACTGCGGTGTTTTCCCCGCTTGGTAAGGGCTTCCTGGACCTGCCAGGCGCGGTCGTAGGAGCGGTCGTCGACGGGAACCCAGCCGAAGATCAGCCGCATGTCCTCGATGCCGCGCGCCCGGTCGGCGGCCGACCGGGCGCTGTGGAAGAACTCGAGCTCGGTGATCGGGCAGGCCGCGATGAGTCCAACTGCGGCGGCTTGGTCCCAGCCGTACTGCTCCGCGTCCCCGTGCATGAACCGCGCGAGCGCGCTGGTGTCGATCAGGAACTGGGCCGCGTTCACCGGCGGTAGTTCCCCTTGTTCTCGAACAGCTCCAGATCAAATGCGCCGTCGCCCGCCGCGGCCCGCAGCCGGGCGAGAGCCAGGGCGCGACGCCGGCTCTCCAGCACCTCGCGAAGAGCGGTGTTGACGGTTTCCTTCTTGGTGCTCGTCCCGAGAGCTTTCGCCACGTCCGCGACCAGGTCGTCATCCAGGTCGATAACCGTCCGACTCATGTGCACTCCCTGATATCAAATGTGGGATCAAGTATATCTCACGAGGTTTCTTCTGGGGCCGTCGGGTTGCCCCGGCCTGGCCACCGAGTCCTACGCCGGCATCACGCCATGGATGCGGAGAGAGTGGAGACGCGTTCCGCTTCGCGCAGGTGGCACCAGGCATTGAGGTAGGGCGGGGCGAGTTCCAGGTCGCTGAGAGCGCGTACGGTCCGGTTGCCCGAGGCGGCGATGTACTCGACCGTGATGGCTGCACCGGTGTCGATGGCGTGGGCGACCTGGCGGATGTCGCTGTACGACAGATACTTCGCGTACCCGGCGACGATCTCCTCGGTGTCCGTCGCGAAAGGCACCTCACTGTCGAACGGGTCGGGTTCCGGTGTCAACGCCCGGTGAGGCACTGGCGGGCACCGGGTCGCTGACCTGGAGCACGAATCCCAACCCCCAGTTCACCCCGGGAAGCGGTGGCGCCGCCGCCTACCGGTCGTCCAAGGCCGCCCTCAACGCCCTCACCGTCTTCTACGCCCAGACGCTGGACGAGGACGGCTTCAAGGTCAACGCGCTCGCCCCCGGCCTGCGGGCCACCGATCTCAATGCCTGGGCCGCCGCCGGCGGTGACCCGGCCGAAGCCGCGCAGGGCGCACTCCGCCTGGCCATGCTGCCGGACGACGGCCCCACCGGCGGCTTCTTCTCCTGGGACGGAACGCCCGTGCCCTGGTGAGCGTGCCGAGACCCGGAAGCGCGCAGCTCACCGCAGCGGAGGTCCCGTAGCCGGTGAACGGAGCCTCCCGCTCAACTGGGGCCAAGACGGAGACCATGGGACGCCGAAGGCCCCGGCCGGTTTCCCGGTCGGGGCCTTCGGTTTGTGCCCGGTGAGGCACTGGCGGAGGATACGAGATTCGAACTCGTGAGGGGTTGCCCCCAACACGCTTTCCAAATGTTCGTCTGGGGGTTCGGGCGGGTGCGGGGCGGTGCCGGCCTGGGGCGGAGCTGTTGACGGGTGGGCTGGCGGACCCCGCTGGACGGGGGCGAATGAGACCAGAACTGAGACCGCGCGGTGCCTGTTCTCGCAGGTCAAGGCGCAGGGTGGCCCCTGCCAGCGGCTACAGCACGCAGCTGGGGTCAGCTGCCCAGGCGGCGCAGGAACTCGTCTTCGTCCAGGACCTCGATCTCCTGGCCGGTTTCCAGGAGGGCCTGGGCCTTCTCGGCCTTGCCGCTCAGGGCGGCGCCGGGCTTGAGCTGGGTCTGGGAGGCGGAGACGAGGATGCTCGTTTTCTTGGTGACGTTTTTCTCCGGCTGGGCCCCGACTTCGGCGAGCTTGCGGAACGCCTCGTCGCGGGTCATGGATGTCAGCGTGCCGGTGATGCACACGGCCGCCCCGTACAGCTCGCCGTCCGGGGCGGCGTCCGGGTTCGCGCCAGGCAGTGGTGTGCGGGCCCTGGCACTGCGGCCCTTGTGGTGGCTGCCCTGCCATTCACCTGTCGGTGTCATCCAGCCCCATCGGACCTGGTGACCGGACAGGAGAGCGTCGAGAGAATCCGCCTCGGCGGTGCGCATCGCGGCGAGCATGACCTCAGCCGATGCGGTCGCGTCCGCGTCGGCATTGTGGTGGTTGTCGAGGACGATCCCAGCAGCATCAGTGCAGTACGGCAGGCTGTACGAGAGCAGCTTCCATGTGCGGCGGGCAATGACCTGCGAGCACGTGTATCGCAGCTCGGGCCAGGGCAGGCCCTCAGCGGTGCAGGCAGCCCGTATGACACTCATGTCGAAGCCAGCGTTGTGTGCCACGAGGGGGAGACCATCGGCAAACGCGAGGACCTCGCTCAGCGTGGCCTTCCAGTCGGGTGCGCCTGCCACCGCGTCCGACGTGATGCGGTGGACAGCGACGTTGAACGGGTTGAAGTGGCTCAGGCCGGCGGGCGGCTGGATCAGCGTGCCCCAGGTGTCGTTGATGTGGCCGTCGACGACCTTCGCCATGCCTACGGCACACGGGCTGCCCCGGTGCTCGTTCGCGGTCTCGAAGTCGATGGCCACCCAGGAAGAGGACATGTCGCCCACCCTTCCTGTCGAACGATCTTGAGACAAGGGCCGGGCGTCCTTCTGGCCTGGATCTTTCGGGCTTTGAGGACTGGATAGTGCTCGCGGGACGCGGGTTGGAGAAGAGGCCTTGCCGGGACGAGGAACTGCGCGCGATCCCACCAGGCTTGGACGGTGGGCTGGGGGCTCGGTGGCATCCGGGCCTCCAGCCGATCAATCAGTCAGCTCGTAGGGGCGTACTGGCTGAAAAACAGGCGTCCAGCCATTGAGCTTCATCCCGACCAAGGATTGCGCTTCCGCACATAGGGGTGCTCAGTAACCCGCCGTCGATGCTCACCTTCTTCAGCGTCTGCTTCATCTCCTCAGGGGCGGTATCGGCCATCGTCGTGGTGGGACCGGTGACCGGATGGGGCTCCCAATCCAGGTCCGAGTGCAGCAAGGTGGCGGCTCTCTCGCCTTGCTGTTGCACGAAGACCATGCGCTCCCCAGAGTCGTTGACGAAGTAGGAGACGTAGTCTGTGGCGCCGATGGGGAAGCCGCTCAACTTGGCCAGCAGCTGCCTTAGTTCAGTTCCGATATTGGGTGTCATGAGTGGAACGCTACCGGCGTTCCCGTCGAAGATCGACGGGAACAGTCGGACTGGCCACGAAGCGGACGGCGGCAGTGGCTGGCTCAGTGCCACGCGTAATGGCACGGGGTGTTTGGCTTTGGCTTCTCGTATTTGGCGTCCCGTGCTCTGACTGGGTAGAGGATCAAGCCCGCTGCTGCTCTGCGGCCTGCACGGTGTGCCGGAGGAGGAGGGCCGTGGTGACGGGGCCGACTCCGCCGGGCACGGGGGTGAGCGCGGAGGCCGTCTCTGCGGCTTCGAGGGCGACATCCCCGAGGAGGCCGTCGTCGGTGACGTTGGTGCCGACGTCGATGACCACAGCGTCCTTGCCGATGTGGGCGGGGGTGATGAGGCCGGCACGACCGACCGCGGCGACGAGGATGTCGGCGCGGTCGGTGACGGTGGGCAGGTCGTCGGTCCGGGAGTGGCAGACGGTGACGGTGGCGTCGCGGTTGAGCAGGAGGTGGGCGAGAGGCTTGCCCACCACGGCTGAGCGGCCGACGACGGCGACGTGGGAGCCGGAGATCGGGACGGCGTGGTGGTCGAGGAGTTCGATCACGGCTTCGGCCGTGGCCGGGGCGAACGCGGGGCGGCCGACGGCGAGGCGGCCGAGGGATGCGGGGTTGGCGCCGTCTACGTCCTTCTCGACGCTGATGGCCTCCGCGACGCCGTCGAGTCGGATGCCGTCGGGGAGCGGGGTCTGCATGATGATGCCGTGCACCGCCGGGTTTGCCGAGAGCTCTCGCAGCGTCCGACTGATGCTGTCGGCACTGGCGTCGGGGCCGAGGTCGAGGACGTCGCAAGTGATGCCGGCCTTTGTGGCGGCCTTGGCGATGGAGGAGACGTACCAGGCTGAAGACTCGTCCTTGGTGGCGGTCACCACGGTCAGGCGGGGCGGGGTGCCGGCCTCGGCGAGGCGGGCGGCCCGGGCGGTGACGTCCGCACGGATGGCGGCGGCGAGTTCCTTGCCGGGGAGGGGTTTGGCGGTCACCTGGTGATCTCCTTGCGCACGGTGGCGGTGATGTGCTCGGTACGGTCGGCCAGCGCGTCCACCAGGGCGGCGGAGCTCAGCAGGGCGGTTCGGGCGTCGGGGTCTTCGATGCCGGAGAGGTTGATCTCGATGTTCAGGCGGGCGGTCGCAGCTGCTGCCCGTGCGGCCTCCGCTGCGGCGCCGATGTCGGTGATGACGTTGCGGTTGCCGATGGGCAGCAGCTTCTCGGCCAGGGCTACCGTGTCGGCAGCGCAGGTGATGGTGGCCTCGGCAGGGCGGGCGGCGCCGAGGAGGGCGTCCGCGATGGCCGCTGAGCGGGCGGCCTTGGCTTCGGCGGTGTCCTTGGGGAGTTTGTAGGCGTCGGTGACGGCAGTGAAGGCGGCGGCGTCTTCTACGGCAAGCTGGAGTGCCTGCTCGCGCAGGGAGTCCGCCTGTTCCGTGATCCGGGCGACCGTCTCCTCGTGGTCGGCGTACTTCGGGCCGGTGCTGTAGCGGGCGACCATGGCGACCAGGGCGGCTGCCTGGGCAGCGTGCAGGGCCCCTGCGGCGCCCCCGCCAGGAGCGGGGACCTTGGCCGCGAGCTCGTTCAGGTACGTCTCGATGGCTTGATCACGCACGGGCGGTCTCCTTCATGGAGGCTTGGTAGCCGAGGTACCGGGCGATGGGCTGTTCCAGCTCGCGGTAGCACGTGGCCCCGTCGGTGATGGCCCAGCCGCACCCGGCAAGATAGCGGCCCACCGCCCCGGCTTCTCCCGCGGAAAGCTCTTCCGCGACGCTTCGCACCGTCTCCAATTCCTTGTGCAGGAAGGCGGCGGCCTGGTCGAGGTGGAGCACGATGCAGTGGCCGGAGGTCAGGGTCACGGCCCGGTGGTGCAGGAGAAGGGCGAGCAGGTGGCGGGCGGCGATGGCGTCCACCTGGGCCTGCGGGCGGCGGAGCCACGCCTCGCGGGCGATGCGGTCGGCGACCAGGACGCCGGCCGCCCACGGTGCCCAGGCTTCGGAGCAGGTCTCCAGCATGGCGAGGGCTTCGAGGTCGGCGCGGAGTTCGGCGATGACGGCGGCCAAGCGCCGACTGCGGGCCGGGACTTCCAGCTCCGCGCCGGAGCCCTGGCGGTGGCCCCACTCGTGGGCGAGAAAAGCCAGTTGCCGGAGCCTGCGTAGCGGGAAGGCGTGCATGCCTTCGTGCCGGTCGTCGATGAGCGGCAGGACCCGGTCACGGAACAGGGTGGTCAACCGGTCGAGGAAGACAACCCCGAAGGACTGGCGGGCGGGACGCGCGGTGACGGCGAGCTGTTCGGGGAAGAGAACGGCGCCGCCGGAGGCGCGGGCGGTGTACGCCTTCGACGCGGCCACGATCCGCCCGAACGCGAGGACTTGGCCGCGCTCCTCACAAGGTGGGAAGACCTCGGGCATCACGGCGCGTTCCGCGGTGAAGGCCACGGCCTCCAGGCCGTAATGCCCGGGCCAGGGGCCGCCGGGGACCACCATGCGGGCGACCAGGACGTTCTCGCCGTCCTCGTGCACGGTCAGCCGGTGGGCGACCGCGTCCGAGCGCAGCCGACCCAGCGGCAAGGCGCCGCAGCGTTGAAAGTCCTCGTAGGCCAGGGCGACGTGGTCGAGAACGGCGGCAGGGGCACCGGCCAGGGCATGTGGGGTGCGGGCGTCCCGACAGCATGCTTCGGGGCGGTTGAGGTTGTCGGCGTCCACGGCTGACACCAGCGTGGACGCCCAGATGGAGAGGTCGTTCACCTTCGCTGCCTCCTCCATAGAGGTCGGTCAATCGGCTGCCTGCGAAAGTGCGATGGGCGCGTTGTCGGGCCGAACAGGCGCGAGGACGGACAGGGAGCACGGGGTTTTACGGACGATCGTGATCCCGTGCTCGTTGCACCGGTACACACCCGCGTGAAGCGGTCTGAGGCTGTGGCCGCCGTGCGGACAGAGCATGTCGTCGCTCCTGAGACTGGGCCGAGGCGGGCTCACCACTGGACCGTCGGGTGCATGCCCGACCAGTGCGCGGCGCGCTGCCGGGCGATCCGTGTCTCAGCCATCACGTCGCCGCTCTGTACGGCCTGCGCGAGGTCGGCGTCGATCCGCCGGCAGGACGGACAGGACGGTCCCGGCGCGTCGGGTGGGGCGGCGTAGTCGGGGCCGGGACCTGCCCCCAGCGGGGTGGTCACCACGTGTCGCCATGCCCTCTCCAGGTCCGGTCGATCGGCTCTCATCACTGGTGTCGTCCTCCTTCTCCGCGCGCTGGACGTAGGACATGGCCCGGCAATATGTCCAGAAAGCGGTGTGCTCCTCGTGCCGACCGGTGTGTTTCATGCAGGCGAGCTGTACGGGCGACGGGTCGTCCACGCCTTCGGTCTTCCAGTCGCAGGCCAGGCACTGGGCCCCGTAGGTCACGGTTTCGGGGTGCATGACGATGCGGTGGAGAACGAACCGCCATACGCTTCGCACGCACCGCAGGCCCTGCACGGTCTCGCTGGTCCTCACCATCGCGGTGGTCACGGCGCACCCACTTCTGACTGGGCCGGGTGCGGTCTCGGAGTGCCCTCGTCGGGCTTGTTCACCGCGCGATGCCCCGCTTCGCTCCCCGGCCGGGGTAGGCCTTCTTCCGGGCGATCATGAGCGGGCCGTCCACCGTCTTGGGCGGGTGGCCTTTGAAGTGCAGGACCCGTCCGTGCTCCGACCGGCGCATGTCCCTTACGCGACGCCACGCGCCCCCGTGCAGGACCCAGTCGCCCTCCCTGACCCTCTCCGGGGAGACGGGAACCTGCTCCATCCCCCATGGCACCGGGATTTTCTCCACTGCCTGGAGTCCCCTCGTATCTCTCGATCTCGTCGGTGGCGGCTCGCCATTCGAACCCGCCTCCGGGCGGCAGGAGCCAGACGCAGCGCGACAGCGGGTCGTCGGAGAATCGGACCGGGTCACCGATCCCGTGGATGATCCCGACCCGGCACTGCCTGGTGTCGCGTACAGGCACACCTCGGGCGACCCATCCGGGCAGGGCGAGGCGGTCTTGCGGGAGGTTCCTTCGCGTCATGGTGGTCACCGATTCGTCGCTCGCTGGACGGAGTGATCATCGGCTCACCCCGTGGGACGGGGTAACCACCTGGAGGGGAATCTCGAAACGTCCGCGGGACATGAAAGTGTCCCGGGAAATATCCCTATGCGAGGGCCTGTTCGATGGCCTCAAGCACGGCGTCTGTCTCCTGGAGGTCGGCCAGGACGAACGGGGCCCCAGCGGCTGAAAGAGCGGCGGCATCGTGCACACCGGACGCGACCGCGATGATGTTCACGCCGCTGTCGAAGGCCGCCGCCACGTCCCGGGGGGTGTCCCCGATCAGGACCATCGGCGTCAGATCGTCCACCCCTGTGTAGGCGCGGGCCGTGCGTGCTCGTGCGACGGGTACGAGCTCTGCCCGGTCGTCGCCATCGGCCCCATAAGCGCCCACCTCCAGGTCGAGGAACCCGTCAAGCCCGAAGGCAGCCAGCTTGACCAGCGCGTTCTCCCGGATGTTGCCCGTCAGGACCGACTGCACCACACCATCCATGCGCCCGACGGCCTTCAACGCCTCCCGGACGCCCGGGAGCGCGGTGCCACGTTTCTGCAACGCCTCGAACCGAGCGGAGCCGGCGCGGGCCAACGCCACCTCGACCTCGGCCCATGACGGTATCCGGCGACCATGGGCATCGAACATCGCGCGCATGATCGACCGGTCGGTCCGCCCTGCCGTCACGGCGGCAGCCCGGGGCGCTTCGTGCGTCAGCGCTTCGTACGCGGCGGCGTACGTCTCCTTCGAGACGCCGGAGTTCTCGATGAGGGTGTGGTCGATGTCCCAGTAGACGAGGCGGCGCATCGCATCAGCCTATGGCTGTAACCCCTGGCGAAAGCAAGCGAGTCCAGGAGCCTTCTACTGATCTTGGCGAACCGCTGAAACGTCCCCGGAATGTCCCTCATCATGGCTCTGTGAACACGCGGCTACGCACGATGATGGCCCAGCGCGGCGTCTCCCAGGATGAGTTGGCCGAGAGGTGCGGCGTCATCCCGAAGAGCGTCCAGCGGTGGATCACCCAGGGGCGGGTCCCGCACCAGCGGCACCGGTTCATCGTGTGCCAGGCACTCGGTGTGGAAGAGAGCTACCTGTGGCCGAACATCGACCGGCGGGCACAGGACGCCACACAGGCGGAACTCATCCAGACCTACGCCAACCGTGCTTCCGTCCCCCGGGAGGTGTGGTTGTCCCTCCTCACCGGTGCCAAGGTGAACATCGACGTCCTGGTGTTCAGCGGGACCTTCTACGCGCAGACGAACCCCCGGGTCGCAGCGATGCTTGCGGAGCGGGCCGACGAGGGCGTGAGCGTACGGCTCTGCTTCGGAAACCCGGACGGAGCCGCAGTCGCGCAGCGCGGCGAGGAGGAAGGCATCGGCGACACCCTCAGCGCCAAGATCAGAGCTTCGCTCACGTACTACCGGGAGCTCGTCGCCCACGCCGGCTGCGAGGTGCGCCTGCACGACACCACCCTCTACAACAGCCTGTTCCGCTACGACGACAACCTCTTGGTCAACCCCCACGTCTGGGGCCGGCCCGCGAGCGCGAATCCGCTGTTCCACATTCAGCGATGCGGCGAAGGCTGGTTCGATAACTACGTCGGCAGCTTCGACGTGGTCTGGAACACGGCGAAGCCATGGAACCCCGAGTCAGGAGTGTGAGCGTGGCCCGCACCGAGTACTGGAACGACCCTGCGGCTCCGAAGCCGAACACGCTGATCCCCGCCTCCAACCTGCTGGTGGCGCGGGAGGACGGTGCGATCCTCCTCCAGCGGCGCCGCGACACGGGCCAGTGGGCCCTGCCCGGCGGCGTGCAGGACATCGGCGAGTCGCCCGCCCAGTGCGCGGTCCGAGAGTGCAAGGAGGAGACCGGGATCGTCGCGGAAGTCACCGGACTGCTGGGCGTCTACTCCCCACCCGGACACGTCGTCGCCTACAGCGACGGAGAGATCCGGCAAGCGTACGAAGTCACGTACATCGGCAAGCCGGTGGGTGGCACGCCCACGGTCAATGAGGAAGCGGACGGAGTGCGTTGGGTGCTCCCGGGGGAGCTCGATGAACTCGACATCCACCTCTCCATGCGCCTGCAGATCGGCCACTTCCTACGCGGCGAGTACCCGCACGTCATGTGAACGGTGTCAGTGACGCCCGGCAAGGCGGGACTCGACGCGCTCCACGGCTCGCCCGATCTCCGGCTTCGCCCGGCGGATGAACCGGCCCACGACACTGTCCGGCCCGTACCTCCCGACGATCTCGGCAATGCGCTCAGCGTGGGAGGTCGGCTCCCCGGCCGGCGTCGTCGCCATGTCGCAGTACACGAGCGCATCGACCAGGAGGCCCTGGTCGGGCAGGGGGAACTCGGCCTCCAGCGCCTCCCGAAGGCCCCGCTCTTCCGCCTCCAACAGGGCGAAAGAATGGTTGGCCACGAGCCGCACGACCACTTCCTCTGCCTGGCCGTGGGCACGGAGAAACCGAGCTCCGTCAAGCGGGTGGAAGCCAGTTGAGACGAGCGTTGGCGAATAGCCGATGTCATGCAGGACAGCGGCCGTGACCAGCGCATCCGCGTGGTCCCCGAGGATCGGAGCCAGACGTCTCGCTGCGGTGGCAACACCCAGGCTGTGGGCCCACCGCCGGGGCAGGGGCTCGGCGAGGAGCGAACACGACAGTTCGGATGCCTGGTCCGGTGACATGGATTTGAGATTACGCGTCGGACCTTGCTGGAGAGGGCTGTTCGCTGCTCGCCGGCCCGAAGGGTGTGTTGGGGAGGGGGAGTCGAGTAGGAACGCGCAGAGAGTGGGCGGTTCTTACTCGACACGTTTCAAGCTCCTTGAGGGAAGCGACCTGGGGAGAGTGATCGATTTCCGGCCGTTCTCGGGGCTCTCTCGTCTGATCACCCACGGGAGCCACTCCGTGATCTTCGACGTGGATAGGTTGTGCCCGAACGTCTTCTGATCACACCCATTCCGAGGGGGCCCGATGAGTGAAGAGCCCAAGCTCGTCCTGCTGGCGCTGACCGTGAGTTCCGAAGGGCGCGAGCGGCGGCGGCTGGACCTTGCCGATGGCCGCCTCCTGGCCGGCCCGGTCGTCATCAAGGGCATGGAGTACAGCCTCGGCCTGGAGTTCCGTGTGAACTACGGCGACACCTCGGGCATGAGGTACATCCACGCGGTCAAGCGCGCGGGCACCACGGTGGACAAGCTGGAAGACATGCTCGGTTCGTACGGTCCCTCGCCTGATGGAAGCCCGTACAAGAAGGAGCTTCCGGCCGAGGAGGCGGCCACGGGCCTGCAGGCTCGCTCCGGCGCTTACAACGTCCGCAGCCGGATCGTCGGCGATGACGGGACCGCGTACGCCGACTTCGAGTGGTCCTACAAGCTCGCCAAAGACTGGCTGTAAGAACTCCAAACGAAATGATCTCCAGGCCGTACGGGTCAGGGGGCGTCGGGCCTGCCGCGGCCGGGGATCGGCCGCTGCTTCACAGGGGTGGATCAGTCGGCGAGTGCCGCCTCGATCGTGGCCGACAGCGGGGTCGTCGGGCGCCCGATAAGCCGGGCCAGGTCGTCGCTGCGCCGGGCGAACAGTCCGCGCGACATCGCCGCGTCAACGTCCACGAGGACTTCCGCCTTCGCCTCGGGCACGCCCGCTCCGGTGAGGATCGCCAGGTGCTGCTCGGCGGGGACGTTCTGGTACGAGATGGTCTTGCCGGTCTGCCGTGACAGCTCGGCCGCGTACTCCGCGTGGCTCCACGTGGTGTCGCCGTTGAGCTCGTACGCCTTGTTCTCGTGCCCCTGGCCGGTCAGTACGGCGACGGCCGCGGCGGCGAAGTCGGCGCGCGATGCGGACGCGATGCGGCCGTCGCCCGCGCTGCCCACGACCGTGCCGCGCTCGATGATCGCGGTGAGGTTCAGGGTGAGGTTCTCGTTGTACCAGCCGTGGCGCAGGAAGGTGTAGGGCAGACCGGAGGCGAGGATTGCCTGCTCGGTCACCTTGTGGTCGTCGGCTAGGCGATAGTCCGCCTCCGGGCCGCCGAGGACGCCGGTGTATGCGAGCAGGGCCACCCCAGCCGCCTTCGCCGCGTCGGTCACGGCCTGGTGCTGCGCCACGCGTGCTCCCCAGTCGTTGCCGGAGATCAGCAGTACCCGGTCATTCGCGGCGAAGGCGCCGGCGAGCGTCTCGGGCTGTGCGTAGTCCGCGATCCGCAGCTCGATACCGCACTCGGCGAACACGGCACCTTTCTCCTTGCTGCGCACGACGGCCACGATCTGCTCTGCCGGGACCTGCACTGCGAGCAGGCCCTCTGTGACAAGACGGCCGAGGTTCCCGGTGGCACCGGTGACGACGAGGCTCATGTCTGGAATCTCCGTTTTCTCTGGGCTCGCCATTCACCCTAGATTAGGTATTAATCACCGGAAAGTACGCACTTTGAAGTAAGGCACTGCGATGAGCGTCGGCCCGCCGGACCCCGAGCGGTTCAAGCCCAATGCCAACCAGGCACTGGCACAGTGCCCCTCGCGCTTGATCCTCGAGCACGTCACCAGCCGCTGGGGCGTCATGGTTCTGGCCGCGCTGCTCGACCGCCCGCACCGCTTCGGCGAACTGCGCCGCGCGACCGGCGGTGTCACCGAGAAGGTGCTCGCCCAGACCCTGCAGACTCTGGAACGCGACGGCTTCGTACACCGTGCCGCTCAACCCGGGACCCCACCACTCCGCGTGGACTACTCCCTGACCGACCTCGGCAAGGAAGCCGCCGAGCAGGTGTCGGGCCTCGCGCGCTGGGCCAAGCGACGGATGGACCAGGTCCTCACAGCCCACGCGGCGTACGACGAGTCGAAGAGCTTGTGAACAACCGGGCCCACGCCAGGTGCCCTGCTGCAGGGCCGCGGGCCGTGAGCTCCAGGGCCCTTTCCGGCCACGGTTTCAGGTCAGCGGTGTGGCCCGCGCGGATCCAGTGAGGCCGGCTGTCGGTGGGCGGGCAGAGGCCGGGCGGAGACCTCTCGTCGGGAGGTTTGGCTACGTCGCGTGGTTGCTGTTGTGGTCCGTTTGCCGGGCTGGTTGGTGATGCGCCAGGTGAGGACTTCGGCGGGGAACTGGGCGGTGTGGAGTTCGCGCTGTGCTGCGGCTTCGGCGAGGACTTCGTGGGGCTGGTGGCCGGCTGTTTCTGCGCGGGCGAGGGTGGTGGTCAGGGCGGGCCAGGCCGGGTCGGCCAGGATGCGCTCGGCGTGGTCGGGCAGGGCGCGGCGGACGTCGGCCTCGTACCGGCGGACGATCTCGGCGCGGGGCGTGTGGCGGGTGAGTTCGGTGAGGACGGGCTGGACTGCCTGCCCGTAGGCGGCCTGGAGGTGGCACAGGGTTTTGCGGGCTGCGGCGGCTTGCTGTTCGTGGCGGCGGATGTCGTGCCAGCGGGCAGCGGCCATGACGACGAGCACGGCGGCGTCGAGGAGCATCGCGAGGCCGGCTCCGTCTGCTCTGCCGACGGGGTCCCGCAGCAGCCTCTTGATACTGCTCCGCAGGGCACGGGCGTGGTGGTGCTCGGCACGGATGCGGGAGCGCGTGGCGCGTTCGAAGGCGAGTGCTGCTTGCTGGAGTTGAGCTTTGGCGTTCGTGGGGGCGAGGAAGGGAAGGGCGTCCATGAGTTCGCCGAATGCGGCGATGTGGGCCTGGGCTGCGGCGTCATCGTCGCCGTGGTCGAGGACACCTGGGATGCGGTCGGCGGCCGCGGTCGCCCGGAGCCAGGAGCTGGGCTTGCGGCCTTCCGCCCGCTGGGCGGCGGGTTCGTGGTCGGCTGCGCGCTGGCGGGCGTTGTTGAAGGCGACTGCGAGGGCGTCGTCGACGAGGGTGCTCACCGCGTCCTTCAGGCTGTCGATCACGATCGTGTCGGCCTGGTGGGCGGCAGCGAGGTCGGCGAGGAGGTCGGGCTCCCTGTCGAGGCTCGTCGGCAGGGGACCCTGCCATACGACGAGCCGGTCACGCAGGATCGCCTCGTCGTGCGGGCCGATGCGGCGGACCATGGCCTTGGCGATCTGCTGCGGACGGTCCATGGCCAGGTAGAGCACCCGCTTGCTGGGTGCGACCGGCATGTCGAGCACGGTGCCTTGGAGGCCGATGCGGGCGAGGACGACCTGGTGGGCCAGGGTGGTCTTGCCGACGCCCGGGGCTCCGACGATCATCAGGCTCTCGCCGGACGCCCACGCGGTCTTCTCCCGCGTGCCCCACAGCGGCTCCTTGTCAGCACCGGTCTCGGTCACGAACCGCCAGCCGTCGACGAGGTAGCGGGAAAGGCGCCCGCTGCCGGAGGCGAGCGCCCGCTCCCGCTCGGCGCCGAGATCTGTCTCGATCTCCGAGCGGATCTCGTCGGGGTCGGCTCCTGGTTCCTGGGCGCGCTGCACGGTGCGGATGCCGTGTTCGCGCAGGCGGCGCAGGGCGGCTGTCCGCCGCACGATGTCCGCGTAATAGGCGGCGTGGCTAGCCGAGGGAGGGGCGCCGTAGAGCTGGTGGACGTAGACCACTCCGCCGACCCGGGTGATGTCGCCCTGGCACGTGAGGAAATCGCTCACGGTAATCGGGTCGGTCGGGTTGTCCTCGCCCCGGAGAGCCAGCAGCGCTCGCCAGATCGTCTCGTGCTGCGGCCGGTAGAAGTCGGCCGCGTCCAGCATGGGGCGGATTTCGTCGATCACGTCGGGGCCGTGCATGCAGGCGCCGAGGACGGCCTGCTCAGCGACCGCGTCATGCGGTGGTTGAACGGTCATGTCGGTCGGCGACACGGGCCCTGCTGCCTGCCGGGATGGCATCTCCGGCGGCTGGGCCGTACCCTTTGGCAAGGAAACTCCTCACCCGGCAGGCCATATGGGGCGGCAACCCCGGCCAGGCCGGTCTTGGTCGTTCAGGGATGGGCGGTCGTGAGGTTTTCTTCTTCGGCCCCCGGTGTTCGTAGCACCGGGGGTTTCTTCATGTCCGACGCCGTTCAGCCCCGGACGGGAAACCACATCACCCCATCCGATGCGATCCCGAATGGGTTGCATTCGTTTCCGAAATGGAGTTAGCTGTTCACCCCGGGCCGCGCTGGTCCGGTGGAGGCATGTCGCAAGGAGGCGCGAGCAATGAGCAGCGAAGAAGGTGCCGCCCGCGCCGGCCCCGATCGGCCCCTGCCGGAGAGCAATGTGGCCGAGCGCATCAAGCTCGAGCGCGAGATCCGCGGCTGGAGCACGCAGAAGCTGGCCGAGCGCATGGCCGAGGTCGGCCACCCGGTGAACCAGGCCGCGATCTGGCGCATCGAGAGCGGTAAGCCCCGCCGGAGGGTCAACCTCGACGAAGCCCTCGGGTTCTCCAAGGTCTTCGACATTCCGCTCGACGACCTGACCGGCCCTCCGGGCCACGTCTCCAACGCCCAGGTGCGCAGGCTCGTCGGCGAATATGTCGAGAAGTGGAAGGACTGGCGGGCCGCGCGTAAGCCCATGGACCGCGCCAGGGACGACATCGAGGAGTACATCAAGGCCCACCCTGACCAGGAAGAGATGGTCAGGGCCTTGGTCGCTTACGAAGTCACCGGCGCTTCCGGTGGCGACTTCGTGCGCCACCGCGACGTGCCCCACTCGCACAGGCGCCTCATCGGCGACGACGCTTCTGCCAAGCCCGCCGCCGAGTAACCGTTTCACCTGCTGCCCTGGTGCTACGAACACCGGACGTCAGGCATCACATCAACGCCCATCCCTGAACGATCAACACGGCATGGCCTGGGGTTGCCGCCCCTTCACGGCCTGCCGGGACGAGGATGCCCCTTGCCTCAGAACCACCTGCCCGTTGCCCAGATCGCCCATCTCCTCGGCGTCCCGGAGGAGAACCTCCGCACGCTGATGGCCGAGCGGACCAACTCCCACGGCGATTCCACCCTCGTCGGGCTCACCGTTGCCGAAGCCGCCCGTCGCGTCGGCATCGGCCGCACCAAGATGTACGAGTACGTCTCCTCCGGCGAGATCGCCTCCGTGAAGATCGGCAGCTTGCGCCGAATACCCGCCGAGGCGGTGAACGAGTTCCTCGCCCGGCGCCTCGGCGCGGCCGACCTCGCCGCTGCGGCTTGAGGGCGGCGGACATGACCAAGTCCCGCCAGCCCAACGGCGCCTCTTCCATCTACCTTGGCAAGGACGGCCGTTGGCACGGCCGCGTCACCGTCGGCACCAAGGACGATGGCACCCCCGACCGTCGTCACATCGGCCGCAAGACCCGCGCCGAAGTCACCAAGGCCGTACGCGAGCTGGAGCGGCAGCGCGACGCCGGAAGCGTCCGCAAGGCCGGCCAGACCTGGACGGTGACGACCTGGCTCACCCACTGGGTCGAGAACATCGCTGCCCTGCACGTCTCCGAGAACACCATCGACGGCTACCGCGTCGCGGTCTACCACCACCTCATACCCGGTGTCGGGGCTCACCGCCTGGCCAAGCTGGAGCCTGAGCATCTGGAGCGCTTCTACAAGAAGATGCAGGACAACGGCAGTTCGGCAGGCACCGCCCACCAGGCACACCGGACCGTACGAACCGCGCTCAACGAGGCCGTTCGCCGCCGTCACATCACCATCAACCCCGCCACCATCGCCAAGGCGCCCCGCCTCGAAGAGGAAGAGGTCGAGCCCTACTCGGTCGAGGAGATGCAGCGGATCCTGCTGGAGGCCGAGCGGCATCGCAACACCGCCCGCTGGGTCATCGCGCTCGCTCTCGGCCTCCGCCAGGGCGAGGCCCTCGGCCTGCAGTGGACGGACGTCGACTGGGAGGCCGGAGTGATCCGGGTCAGCCGTGGCCGACTGCGGCCGAGGTATAAGCACGGCTGCGGCGACCGCTGCGGGCGTAAGCCCGGTTACTGCCCGCAGAAGATCAACACCCGGCGCGAGACCAAGGAGACCAAGTCGCGGGCCGGTAAGCGGCCCATCGGCGTCCCGGAGGAGTTGATGAAGCTGCTGCGGCGGCACAAGGAGGAGCAGGACCGCGAGCGACGGCTCGCGCGGGACCTGTGGGTGGAGAAGGGGTACGTCTTCACCTCGCCGACTGGCGAGCCCCTGAACCCCAACACGGACCACCACAAGTGGAAGGACCTGTTGAAGGCGGCCGGGATCCGTGAGGGCCGCCTCCACGACGCCCGTCACACGGCGGGAACCGTCTTGCTGATCCTCGGCGTTCCGGACGTCGTCGTCGACGCGATCATGGGCTGGGAGCCCGGTAAGTCGGCGCGGATGCGGCGCCGGTACCAGCACCTGACGAGCCGGGTCCTCCAGGACACTGCCGACAGGATCGACAGTTTGCTGTGGGGATCCGCCGACACGGTCAACGGCGGTCTCTCGCAGGGCAGCTGAAGGCAGAGGCAGGAAGCCCGGATCCTCGGAGAGGCCCGGGCTTCCGTCGTGCCGGTCTTCAGCTGCCCGTGGGCAGCAACTCGGCGAGCAGGCCGCGGATTCGCCGTTCGATCTCGTCGCGGATCGGCCGGACTGTACCAACTCCCTGGCCGGCGGGGTCATCGAGCTTCCAGTCCAGGTACTTCTTGCCGGGGAAGACGGGGCAGGCGTCGCCGCAGCCCATGGTGATGACGACGTCGGATGCCTGGACGGCCTCGGTGGTCAGCACCTTCGGGGTCTGGGCGGAGATGTCGATGTCCACCTCGGCCATCGCTTCGACCACGGCCAGGTTGACGGTGTCGGCGGGGGCGGAGCCGGCTGAGCGGACCTCGACCTTGCCCTGGCCGAGGTGGGTGAGGAAGGCGGCGGCCATCTGGGAGCGTCCGGCGTTGTGGACGCACACGAACAGCACCGACGGCTTGGGCTGGGTGTCAGACATGGGCGGGACCTTCTGCTGTGGCGGCTGGGGCAGCGGGGGAGTTGGGGAGTGGGGGCCACGGTTCGGGCAATGAGTTTGAATGCCAGCTGGGCTGACGGTCTGTGACACGCCGCTGATGGCGTTAATGGGGGGCTTGGGTCGTTTGGCCGGTCACGCTGCGCGCTGTTGATCGCGGTCCATTACGGCGATCCAGACCAGGGCCGAGCACAGGAGTGCCGCTGTGGCGAAGGCCAGCGGGCGCGTGGCGGAGTCTTCCCGTGCGCTGGCGGCGAGCGCGCCGGCCGCTGACAGGGCGAGGATGAGGGCCGGCAGTGCACGAGGGCGTCGTATGACGCCCGGTGCGGCGGTGGGTGGCAGCAGCCGGGCCGCGAGGGTGTAGCTGGCGCAGGCCAGGAGAGTGGCCCCCAGTGCGTCGCTGGGCCGGTGCCAGTAGAGAGCCTGGACGGCGCCGGCGGTGAAGGCGAGCCACAGCGTTCCGGCAGCGGCGACGTAGGGGCGCACGCGCGGGGAAGCGACGAGAATCGCGCCGAGGGCCAGGCCGGCGACGATGGCCACGTGACCGCTGGGGAAGCTCACCTCGGTGGGCCTTTCCATAGCACCGGCCAGATCGGGACGGGGGAGGACCGCCCTGAGCGCCTCCGTGCCCGTGACCGTGGCCACCACGACCCCGGTTGCCGCGCAGCCCTCCCACCAGCACCTCCGCACCAGGGCGACGGCAGCGATGATGGACGTGCCCGCGATCAGGGTGGGCATGGCCGAGTTGTGCATCAACGGCGGCGGGCCCCAGTCAGCCGTTGGATCGGTCCACGGGGAGACCCACGCCTGAGTGACGTATCCCTTGATCAGCGAGTTCTCCGCTATTTGCCCGAACGGGGTGCAGACAGCGATCAGGTAGACCGCGACGAACCCAAGGAGGAACAGTAGAGCTGGGGCCCGGCTGATCGAAGACGGCCGTACCGTCCGGGAAGGGCTCCGGCCGGCCATGGCTCCGGGGGCCTGTCCGGGGGTGTCCGGCCGGATTGCGGTCAGGTTCGAGTGATCTTGCCGAGCCAATGCTTTCTCTTTCCGTGGGGCAGTGGTCCGGCCGTGCGCCTCCCTGGACTGCGTGGGGCCGTCCGGTTGCGGAACCGCTGTTATCCGAGGGGTGTGCCGCTGTGCCGGCGCTGCGCGGCGATCGCCAGGGCCGGGAGGGGCATGATCAGGGCGATGAGGACGGCCAGACTCGGCAGGGACTCCATGAGCCAGTCCGGCTGGACGACGATCGCCTGCGTGCGGACGATCGTGAACGCGGCGACGGGGATCAGCCACCGGTAGTCGCCCGTGGCGGTGGTCGCCATCCACGCGGCGATCAGCGCAGCGACTTCGAGGACGAGCTGGCCGCGCTGGAACCACGGATCGCCCGAGGTGATGTGCAGGCCTCCGGCGACGGCGATGGCGAGCACCACCGGTACGAGCCAGCTGTACGAGCGGCGGCGCAGCCGGCCGGGACGGCAGGCCGTCAGTGCCGCGCTCACGATGAACAGGGCCACCGACAGCGCCAGGTCGGTTGCCCGGATCGGGGCGGCCATCCCGTAATAGCCCGGGCCCACCACGCCCTCGTCACCGAACAGCGTCGAGCTGCCGACCGTCGCACCGGCGTAGATCATCGCCGCCGCGGCCGGCAGCGCGATCCACGGCTTGCCGCGCAGCAGCGCGACCAGGCAGACCAGCGGCAACAGCCCGTAGGGCAGGGTCCGCGTGAAGGTGCCGGAGCCTTGGGCCCACGGGAACCAGCCGGCGTGATGGAAGTTGATGGCACGGCCGCCGGGGTCGATACGCAGTGCCCAGTCCCACACGTCCTGCAGGTACGGCACCAGTGCCAGAGCGGCGAGGACGAGGGCGGCCAGATGGAGGCCGTCCAGCCACCACGGCCGGGACCGGTCCTCGACCGTGGCACGGGCACGGGCCTGCACCCCTCCGCGCATCAGCGCGACAGCCTCCCGCAGCGGGGGCCAGGAGCGGCCGGGGTACGCCTCGGCCAGAGTGGCCAGCAGCTCCTCCCCCTGCCGGGCACGGTATGCCCTGGGGTAGGCGGCCAGCAGCAGACGGTTCATGCCCCGGCCACCCCTGCTGCCCGCGAGCGCCCGATGACGACGGCCGCCGCCTGCTGCATGCGCAGCGCCTCCCGGCCGAGCGCGTCGGCACCCTCCTGGGTGAGCCGGTAGTAGCGCCGGGCCCGGCCGTCCACGATCTCCTCGCGGTCGGTGGCCACCAGCCCGGACCGCTCCATCCGCTCCAGCGCACCGTAGAGCGTGCCGACAGCGAGCCTGAGCCGGCCGCCGGTGGCCTGCTCGGCGGCCTTGATGATGCCGTAGCCGTGCAAGGGCCCGTCCATGAGCGCGGCAAGGATGAAGTACTGCGGTTCCGTCAAAAGCGGCTTCTGTCTCGTCACGCCTGTGAGCATATATCGGGAGCCGAAATATTGCGTTCGTCAGCACCCCCGGAGGACGTACCAGGGGCAGGGTCTCCCGCGCCGCCAAGCCCACCGTCACTGATCCGGCCTGCCGGAGACCTGCTGCAGTGTCGCCGCCTGCTGCACGGACTCCGAAGAAGCCGCCGACCCGGCGGTCACGGCCCACGAGGCGAAGTCGGCTGCCGGCTGCGACTGCCGGTGGCGAGGGCCATAGGGTCAACGGGGGAGACGCGGCGCCGCAGACCGTCCACCCGCGACCGGTGAGTGGAGGCTCCCGGCCAACTGAGACCAAAACTGAGACCACGGAATGCAGAAGACCCCGGCCGGTTTCCCGGTCGGGGTCTTCTCGTGCCCGGTGAGGCACTGGCGGAGGATACGAGATTCGAACTCGTGAGGGGTTGCCCCCAACACGCTTTCCAAGCGTGCGCCCTAGGCCTCTAGGCGAATCCTCCGCCGCAAACAATACAAGACGTCGAGGGGTGCTCGCGAACACGTGATCTCGGGAGGGGCCGGGGAGGGGGAGGCGGTACGAGGAGGGGGTGGGGATCGGCTAGGCTGGGGGCAAGCCCCTCACGTGGCGCTATCTCACCGAACTCCCCCAGGGCCGGAAGGCAGCAAGGGTAAGTGGGCTCTGGCGGGTGCGTGGGGGGCCCTTGTGTTTCCCCGGGGGTGTGCGGATGCGCGCTCTCTGTGATCGAGACCACTTGTCAGTGCGGCCCGATATCGTCGTAGGCGTGTCGTCCCTCGCGCTTTACCGCCGCTACCGCCCCGAGTCCTTCGCCGAGGTCATCGGGCAGGAGCATGTCACCACCCCGTTGCAGCAGGCGCTGCGCAACAACAGGGTCAATCACGCGTATCTGTTCAGCGGGCCGCGCGGCTGTGGCAAGACGACCAGCGCGCGCATCCTCGCCCGCTGTCTGAACTGTGAGCAGGGCCCCACGCCCACGCCCTGCGGTGAGTGCCAGTCCTGCCAGGACCTCGCGCGCAACGGCCGTGGGTCGATCGATGTGATCGAGATCGACGCCGCCTCCCACGGTGGTGTGGACGACGCCCGTGAGCTGCGCGAGAAGGCCTTCTTCGGCCCCGCCTCCAGCCGCTACAAGATCTACATCATCGACGAGGCCCACATGGTCACCTCGGCGGGCTTCAACGCCCTGCTGAAGGTGGTCGAGGAGCCGCCGGAGCACCTCAAGTTCATCTTCGCGACCACGGAGCCCGAGAAGGTCATCGGGACGATCCGTTCGCGTACGCACCACTATCCGTTCCGGCTGGTCCCCCCGGGCACCCTGCGGGAGTACCTGGGCGAGGTGTGCGCCCGCGAGGACATCCCCGTCGAGGACGGCGTGCTGCCGCTGGTCGTGCGGGCCGGTGCCGGTTCCGTGCGTGACTCGATGTCCGTGATGGACCAGCTGCTCGCCGGTGCCGCCGAGGACGGTGTGACATACGCCATGGCGACGTCCCTCCTCGGCTACACGGAGGGCTCGCTGCTGGACGCCGTCGTGGAGGCGTTCGCCTCAAGTGACGGTGCCGCCGCGTTCGAGGTCGTGGACCGTGTCATCGAGGGCGGCAACGACCCCCGCCGCTTCGTCGCCGACCTGCTGGAGCGGCTGCGCGACCTGGTCATCCTCGCCGCCGTGCCGGACGCCACCGAGAAGGGGCTCATCGACGCCCCGGCGGATGTGGTGGAGCGCATGCAGGCGCAGGCGTCCGTCTTCGGCGCCGCGGAGCTCAGCCGGGCTGCCGATCTGGTCAACGAGGGGTTGACCGAGATGCGCGGCGCCACGTCGCCGCGGCTCCAGCTGGAGCTGATCTGCGCACGCGTGCTGCTGCCCGCGGCGTTCGACGACGAGCGGTCGGTACGGGCGCGGCTGGACAAGCTGGAGCGGGGTGCCCTGGCGGGCGGCTTCGGCGGTGGTACGGGTGCGGGTCCGTCCGTCGGGTACGTGCCGGGGCCGGACGCGCACGGGGTCGGCGTCGGTGCCGGGCTGTCGGGGCCCGCGGCGGCGCGGGCGGCGGTTGTGGCTCCGCCGGTGGCGCCCGTGGCGCCTGTGGTTCAGGCGGCTCCTGTGGCGCCTCCGGCTGCCCCTGTGGCGCCCGTACAGCCCGCTCCTGCGGCTCCGCAGGCTCCTCCGCAGCCTCCTGCGCAGGCCCCGCGTACTGCCGGTGCCTGGCCGTCCGCGGCGAAGCCGGGTACCGGTGCCGGTGCGGGTACGGGTGCCGGTGCGTGGCCGACGGCGGCGGCCTCCCCGGCTCCCCAAGCGCCTGCGGCCCCGGCTCCGGCTCCGTCTCCGGCACCCGTTCCGGCCGCCCCCGCGGCTCAGCCGCCGCAGTCGTCCGGTGACGCCTCCCAGGTGCGGCAGATGTGGCCGAACATTCTGGAGGCGGTCAAGAACCGTCGCCGTTTCACGTGGATCGTGCTCAGCCAGAACGCCGAGGTCGTCGGCTTCGACGGGACCACGCTCCAGGTGGGCTTCGCCAACGCGGGCGCGCGGGACAGCTTCGCGAACAGCGGCAGCGAGGACGTTCTCCGCCAGGCGCTCACCGATGCGCTCAATGTCCAGTGGAAGATCGAGCTGGTCGTGGCACCCGTGGGCGGCGGCGGTGGCGGCGTGGCGGTGAATTACGCCGGTACGCATGGTTCCGGTGGCGGGATGGGTGCGGCTCCCGCGCCTGCGCCCGTGGCGCCGATGGCTCCGCGGCCTCAGGCGCAGCCGGTGGCGCCTGTGGCTCCCGCGGCCCCTGTTCAGCAGGCGCCCGCTGCTCCGGCGTACCGGGATTCCGAGCCTGTGCCGCCGCCGGTGGTGCCGGTGGCGCCGGAGGACGATGTGCCGGAGGAGGACGATCCGGATCTCGTCGATTCGGCGTTGACCGGGCACGATCTGATTGTGCGGGAGTTGGGGGCGACGGTGATCGAGGAGATCGCCAACGAGTAGCCCTGGCCGGGCGGGCCACTTGCCCACGGTCGGCGCCTGCGGCGGGCTTGTTCCCCACCCCGCCCCTTCCCGGAACCGTGGCTGCGTGCCCCGGACCCCCGGCTGCGGGCCGGTTCGCCGCCTGCGGCGGGAGCGGCCTGCGGCCGCGTCCTCAAACGCCGGACGGGCTGAGTTTGCCGGCCGTGGCGTTGAGTCTGCGGGCCGGGCCCGCAGGTTCGCTGCCCACGGTCCGCGAAATCCAGCCCGTCCTGGGGGCACCTCCCAGCGGTAGCTGGGGGAGTTTGAGGACACCGCGCGGAGCGCGGTCGGGGGTCTGGGGGGGCTCCCCCAGTTCGGGAAGGGGCGGGTCAGGGGACGAAGCCCGCCGTAGGCGGGAGAGGGTCCACCCAGGGGTGCAATATTCGCCCAAAAGGACGGTGCCCAATCTCCACCCACAACACGACGCGCCCCCCGCCCCGACCACGTAGGCTCGGGCTACCGAAGGAATGACGTCGACAGCCAGGAGCCCAACCGTGATCCCCGGTGGTCAGCCGAACATGCAGCAGCTGCTTCAGCAGGCACAGAAGATGCAGCAGGACCTCGCCGAGGCCCAGGAGGAGCTGGCCCGCACGCCCGTCGAGGGCACTGCGGGCGGCGGTCTGGTGAAGGCGACCGTCACGGGCGCCGGTGAGCTTCAGGCCCTGGTCATCGACCCCAAGGCCGTCGACCCCGAGGACACCGAGACCCTCGCCGACCTCGTCGTCGCCGCCGTCCGGGATGCCAACGCCGCAGCTCAGCAGCTCCAGCAGGACAAGCTCGGCCCGCTGACCGCGGGCCTCGGCGGCGGCATCCCCGGCCTGCCGTTCTGACCGGCTCCACCCCGCAGCATTAGACAGAAAAAGACGCAGAAGGAGCATTCGATCCGTGTATGAAGGCGTGGTCCAGGACCTCATCGACGAGCTGGGCAGGCTGCCCGGCGTCGGGCCCAAGAGCGCGCAGCGGATCGCCTTCCACATCCTTCAGGCCGAGCCGGCCGACGTCCGTCGGCTCGCCCATGCCCTGACCGAGGTCAAGGCGAAGGTCCGGTTTTGCGTCGTCTGCGGCAATGTCGCCCAGGAGGAGCGGTGCCGGGTCTGCCAGGACCCGCGCCGCGACCCCGCGGTGATCTGTGTCGTGGAGGAGTCCAAGGACGTCGTCGCGATCGAGCGGACCCGCGAGTTCCGCGGCCGCTATCACGTGCTCGGCGGGGCCATCAGCCCCATCGAGGGCGTCGGCCCCGACGATCTGCGCATCCGCGAGCTGCTCACGCGGCTCGCGGACGGCACCGTCACCGAGCTGATTCTCGCCACCGACCCCAATCTGGAAGGGGAGGCCACCGCCACCTACCTCGCCCGCATGGTGAAACCCATGGGGCTCAAGGTGACGCGGCTTGCCAGTGGTCTGCCCGTGGGTGGAGACCTTGAATATGCCGACGAGGTCACGCTCGGGCGTGCCTTCGAAGGGAGACGACTTCTCGATGTCTGACGCAACGCTGCATGACGCCAAGCGCGATCCCGACGACTTCGCCGTCCAGATCGCCGACTCGATCGAGAGCTTCATCGTCGCGGTCGCCGAGGTGTCGCGCGGCGACGAGCCCGACAGCGCCGTGCCGTTCCTGCTGCTGGAGGTCTCGCAGCTCCTCCTCACGGGAGGCCGGCTCGGTGCGCACGAGGACTTCATGCCGGACGAGCGGTACGAGCCGGACGTCGGCCCCGAGCCGGACGTGGACGAGCTCCGCGAGCGCTTCGCCCTCCTGCTGGATCCGGTGGACGTCTACTCCGAGGTCTTCGACCCGTACGTGCCGCGCAGCGCGCCCGTCGCCTGCCGGATC
Organism: Streptomyces sp. NPDC002537; assembly: GCF_053594975.1. Lineage (NCBI taxonomy): Bacteria > Bacillati > Actinomycetota > Actinomycetes > Kitasatosporales > Streptomycetaceae > Streptomyces > Streptomyces sp. NPDC002537. The sequence continues at coordinate 8,541 of NZ_JBSFWT010000041.1, read as the reverse complement.
TCGGACGACCTCGCCGACATCATCACGGACCTGCGGCACGGCATGGCGCACTACCGGGACGGCCGCGTGAGCGAGGCCCTCTGGTGGTGGCAGTTCTCGTACCTGTCCAACTGGGGTCCCACCGCCTCGGCGGCCCTCCGGGCCCTCCAGTCCCTGGTGGCGCACGTCCGTCTCGACCAGCCCCTGGACGAGCTGGACGGCCTCGACACCGACGCGGCCGCCACGGAGGAACAGCTCGCGGAGGAAGCGGGCCGCGTCATGGCCGCGGAGATCGCGGGGCCTCTGGGCCTCCCGACCCGCTAGTAGCCCCGAGAACGCAGGAACGCCGGGCCGGCTGGAGAAACCCAGCCGGCCCGGCGTTCCTGCGTTCAAGCTATGTGGCCACCGGAACCGGAAGCAGCGCGCCCAGCACAAACCCGGCGTGCTCCTTGGACGTCAGCACGAGCACCGTCTTGTCGCCGTCGATGCACTCGACCACGTAGACCCCGGGGTCGAGCAGCGGCGTCCCGTCCGGGGTGTCCGTCCGGTACGGCGGCCGTACGCGTACCGGCGTCAGCGTGGACGCGGCCTCGCGCCGGGCGAACTTCCCGGTCGGGTCCGGGCTGGAGGCCAGCATTCCGGGCGCGGCGATCAGCGTTCCGTACCCGTCCACGGCGTATGGCACATCGCCCATGATCGACCCGAAGAAGACTTCCTCCCCGTCGAGCGGAATCGGCTCCACCGGGTACGTGTCGGTCGTCTTCCGGCGCTCCGCGAGCGACGCCACCAGCACGTAGACGAGGACGGGGACGGACGCCGCCGCGGTGACCCCCAGCGGTTTCCACACCCCGTGCAGGAACCACGGCGTGGCGGAGCCGATGAGCGCGACGAGCATCGCTCCCGTCGCCGGTACGCCCACCTGCCACGGCATGCGCAGAGGGGACCTGTCGGAGCGGCGCCCGAACCAGTACGCGGCCCACAGGGACCCGGCTGCCGCCGGAACGAGGCCCAGGGCGATCGAGTACGGCAGCCGGTACTTGCCCCGGGGGTCCTGCTCGGTGGGCTCCCGTTTGTTGTGGAAGTCGACGAAGCGGCTCTTGTGGTGCCAGTAGAAGACGGTGACGCGGTCGCCCGGCTTCACGTTGACCCACACCCCGCCGCTGCCCGACATCTCGATGCGGTGCTGTGAACCGTCGTCCTGGGTGACCGAGAGCCAGTAGTGGTGCGACCTGCCGGAGACGACCTTCTCCGTCATGTCCACGGTGGCCGCCTCGGGACGCAGGCAGCGCTTCGCCACCGCGTCGGACCGGCACGGGACCGCGTGCCTGAAGGCCCGCTCCTCGGCTCGCATGCCGGGCACGGTGATGAGCAGCAGATACGCTGCCGCGATTGCGCAGACCACACCGACCAGGGACGCGATCAGCGTCGCCCGCCGCTCGGTACGGGTCAGCGGACGCTCGGCACTCATGGCCGGCTCTGCTGTATGCGCATGCTCCGCAGGGCGGAACGAGTGCTCCGGAGGGCGGAGCAGAACTGCTTGATCATCATGCGGACATTTTCCCCCAGGGCCCTCCGGCGCCCTCGTACGGGGGAACTTTTTGCGTACGGGGTTTGCCAGGGACTGGCCGGGCCTAGCCTGCGGCGTGACCATAAGGGTACGGAGCGTGAGGTGAGCCCCAATGCTGATCCGTGGCATCGACAACCCGCCGGTTTCGTGGCGGTACTGCGGCGATCAGGTCAAGCTGTGGCGGGGGATCGCGGGCGTCAGCCGCGAGGACCTGGCCCAAGAGGCCAACTACGGCGTGGAGACCGTCAAATCGATGGAGCAGGGGCGTCGGAAGCCGACGCGGCGCCTGCTCGAAGTCGCGGATCAACTGTGCGGGGCGCAGGGGCTGTTGCTCGCCGCGTGCCCGTATCTCCAGCCGGAGCCGGTGACCCCGCAGGCGCCGGGATACCTGGCCGCGGAAGCCGAAGCGATCGCTCTGCACTCTTTCGAGCTTGTCCTCGTCCCGGGGCTGCTGCAGACAGAGGAGTACGCGAGGACGCTAATGAAGTCTCACGTTCCTCCTGTCGGCGAGCAGGAAATCGAGGGTGGTGTCGCGCACCGCATGGAACGTCAGAAGCGGCTGGAGGAATCGACCGTACTGTTCAACTTCGTGATCCATGCGGCCGCTTTGCAAACCATGCTGGGTGGCCCCGAGGTGATGGCGCGACAGCTTCGTCACCTGCTCGATGTCAGCGAGCGGCGCAACGTTTTCATCCAGGTTCTGCCTGCCGGGCAGGGCTACTTCCCGGGCATGGGCGGTGCGTTCACGATGGTGGAGAGTCCGGAGGGCGAGCACCTCGTCTTCACGGAAATTCAGGGCACTTCCCAGTTGGACTGTGACAGTAAGAGGATCAGCAGCATGGCGAAGCGCTTCGCCATGCTCCGCATGCAGGCGCTGGACGAGGAAGAGTCCAGGAAGTTCATCAGAGGGCTGTTGGAGGAGCTGTGAGAGATAGGTTGCTGTGGTTCAAGTCGAGCTACAGCAGTGATCGGCCCGACCAGACATGCGTCGAAGTCGCGGGGCATCCGCACGCCATCCGTATCCGAGACTCGAAGCTCGGGTCGGGTCCCCAACTCGCCATACCCGTACACGCTTGGGCGGATTTCATAACCTACGCGACGGCCGTCGCTTGAGCTTCGGGGGACGGGCGTCGAGACCCGAGCGCCTTATGCGATGAATGGGTGGGGAGGTTGAACCCACCCACCCTCCCATGGCCTCAACTCCCGCCCATCGCAACTTATATGACTTTAGGTAGCCGAGTGGCGACGGTGTGCGCAGAGTGTGTAGCGTGCGCAGCAAGAAACAACCCCCGCCGGTGTTCGCAGCACCAAGACGGGGGTTTGACCACCGAGATCGTTAAGGCCCGATCCCCATGGCTGTCGCCAACCCTAGCGCCGACGAGCGCACCGCCGCTCCCTCCATGGCCCGTCCGGGTTACGGAAAACGCTCCGCACCCGACCAGAAGCCGCGCCGCAAGGACGACTTCGCCCACCTCCCCGCCCGCGAAGCGGCCATCGCGACATACATCGACCGCCTCCCCGACGGCGCGGCCATCGACGTCAAAACCCTCGCCAAGGAACTCGCCGCCTACGGCCAGCAAGCCGTACGCACCGCCCTCAACACCCTCGCAAAAGCCGGGCACTTGCTCCGCAGGCGCGAACCCGTAGGGAACGGCGGCACACAGTGGGTGTTCCGCACGTACTTCTCGCGCACCGCACGCAACGACTCCTGGTGGAAGCGCTTCCTGCGCGGCGACGTACCCCGCGAAGACCCGGCCCCGGAACCCGAACCCGTGGAGGCGCCGCCGCGTGCGTACGCGGTGCTGGCGAACGTCGGCCGTACGGACCCTCGGATGATGCTCTCGGCGGCGGAATGCGGCCAGTTGGAGGCCCTCGCGGAAGAGTGGTTCGCGCGGGGCGCGACCGAGCGGGAGCTCGTCGGGGCCCTGACGGCGGGTCTCCCGCCGGAGGTCCACTGTCCGGGCGCGCTGGCCCGTACGCGCCTGTTGGCGAAGATGCCGCCCGAGCGTCCCGCTCCCTCGCCGGAGGCGTCCGGTCTCATGGAGTGCGAGGGGTGCGGCGCGCCGGGGCGCGCGCTCCCGGGAGGGCGCTGTCGCGCGTGCCGTGGCGACTCTCCCCATGAAGGATGGCTGGGCGAAGCGTTCAGCGAGGAATTTCACCGCCAGGTGGCGGCCGTCCGCGCGGGCATCGGCCGGTTCGTTCCCCGGCCCCGCCCCTTCCCGTAACCGGAGCGTGTGGCCCACGCCACAGACATGCCTGCCCCGGGGCGGGGCAGGGGGAACTCTGGAGGCGGGCGGGACGTCTCAGTATGTGGTAAACGGCTGGCCGAAACCCATCGCTCGTTAGACTGAGTCGACCGCATTACACATAGCTGCGAGGAGCGCACGTGGGCCTTGTCGTGCAGAAGTACGGAGGCTCCTCCGTTGCCGATGCCGAAGGCATCAAGCGGGTTGCCAAGCGAATCGTGGAAGCCAAGAAGAACGGCAACCGTGTGGTTGTCGTGGTTTCCGCGATGGGCGACACGACGGACGAGTTGATCGACCTCGCCGAGCAGGTTTCGCCGATTCCTGCCGGGCGTGAGTTCGACATGCTGCTGACCGCCGGAGAGCGGATCTCCATGGCGCTGCTGGCGATGGCGATCAAAAACCTCGGACACGAGGCACAGTCGTTCACCGGCAGCCAGGCCGGAGTCATCACGGACTCGGTCCACAACAAAGCGCGGATCATCGATGTCACGCCGGGACGGATCCAGCAGTCCGTCGACGCGGGCAATATCGCGATCGTCGCCGGCTTCCAGGGTGTGTCCCAGGACAAGAAGGACATCACCACCCTCGGACGGGGCGGCAGTGACACCACGGCCGTCGCGCTGGCCGCCGCGCTGAACGCCGAGGTGTGCGAGATCTACACCGACGTCGACGGGGTTTTCACCGCCGATCCGCGGGTCGTGAAAAAGGCCCGGAAGATCGACTGGATCTCGTTCGAGGACATGCTGGAGCTGGCGAGCTCCGGTTCCAAGGTGCTGCTGCACCGCTGCGTCGAGTACGCACGCCGTTACAACATCCCGATCCACGTGCGCTCGTCCTTCTCGGGGCTCCAGGGCACCTGGGTCAGCAACGAACCGCGAGGGGACCAGCCGATGGAGCAGGCGATCATTTCGGGTGTCGCCCACGACACGTCCGAGGCCAAGGTCACGATCGTCGGCGTACCGGACAAGCCGGGCGAGGCCGCCACGATCTTCCGGGCGATCGCCGATGCCGAGATCAACATCGACATGGTCGTGCAGAACGTGTCCGCCGCGGCCACGGGCCTGACCGACATCTCCTTCACCCTCCCGAAGACGGAGGGCCGCAAGGCGATGGAGGCCCTGGAGCGCACCAAGGACCGGGTCGGCTTCGACTCGCTGCGCTACGACGACCAGATCGCGAAGATCTCGCTGGTCGGCGCCGGGATGAAGACCAACCCGGGCGTCACCGCGACCTTCTTCGAGTCGCTGTCGAACGCGGGCGTGAACATCGAGCTCATCTCGACCTCCGAGATCCGCATCTCGGTCGTCACGCGCGCCGACGACGTGAACGAGGCCGTGTGCGCCGTGCACACCGCCTTCGGCCTGGACAGTGAGAGCGACGAGGCCGTCGTCTACGGAGGCACCGGTCGATGACCGGCGTCGGCCCCGCGGTCCGTACCGCCGCCGGTGACGGCGGCCGTACGGGCCGTGGGCCGACCCTCGCCGTCGTCGGTGCCACGGGCGCCGTGGGCACGGTGCTGCTGGAGATCCTGTCGCAGCGCGCGGACGTGTGGGGCGAGGTCCGCCTCGTCGCGTCCGCCCGCTCGGCGGGCCGGAAGCTGACCGTCCGGGGCGTGGAGACCGAGGTCCTCCCGCTGGGCGAGGAAGCGCTCGAAGGCGTCGACATCGCGGTGTTCGACGTACCGGACGAGGTCGCCGCCCAATGGGCGCCGGTCGCCGTCTCCAAGGGCGCGATCGTCGTGGACAACTCCGGAACCTTCCGGACGGACCCGGACGTACCGCTGGTAGTCCCCGAGGTCAACGCCCACGCGGCCCGGCTGCGGCCGCGCGGGATCATCGCCAACCCCGACTGCGCCACGCTGACGATGATCGTCGCGCTGGGCGCGCTGCACGCCGAGTTCGGGCTGACCGAGCTGGTCGTCTCCACCTACCAGGCCGCCTCGGGCGCGGGCCGGGCGGGCACGGACACGCTGCGGGCGCAGCTCGCCGCGGTCGCCGGCACGGAACTGGGCGGCAAGCCCGGTGACGTACGGCGGGTGGTCGGCGACGGCCTCGGGCCGTTCCCGGCACCGCTGGCGCTGAACGTGGTCCCGTGGACGGGGTCGCCGGGCGGGGCGGGCTGGTCGTCCGAGGAACTGGGCGTCCGCGAGGCGGCCCGGAAGATCCTGGGGCTGCCGGAGCTGCGGGTCAGCGCGACCTGCGTACGCGTTCCGGTGCTCACCACCCACTCGGCGGCCGTGCACGCGCGGTTCGAGAACGAGGTCACGGTCGAGCGGGCCCAGGAGATCCTGGCCAACGCGCCGGGTGTGGTGCTCGTCGACGATCCGGACGAAGGCGAGTTCCCCACGCCGGTGGACGCGGTCGGCACGGACCCCACCTGGGTGGGCCGGGTGCGGCGCTCGCCGGACGACCCGAACGCGCTGGAGCTGTTCGCCTGCGGCGACAATCTGCGCAAGGGCTCCGCGCTGAACCTCGCGCAGATCGCCGAAGTCGTGGCGGCGGAGCTGACCGCTGCCTAATCTGGAGGATCGCTTCCTGATCCGGAGAATCGGTGAAGGTCCTGTGATCAAGTCGTTGGTACAGACCTCTTGAGCTGGGCAGATGGTTTGTTCGACTATTCACACGCTGTGGGGCGGGCGTGGCGGCGGTCCCGCACCGCAACCGTCGTTCGGGCGGGGAGCGTCTTTGGTCCCGTCTCTTGGGCGGCGCCAAAAACCGGGGCATTGAGGAAGAGCTGGTACGCATGAGGGCATATGACGCATCGTCCTGCGGTGCAACGTCAGACGGGCCGCCTCCTGCGTACAACCCTGACGGGGGGAAGCGTGTCCAACAGGCGTGGCAGAGGTCATCAGCATCGCGAGCGCTCCGCGGCGTGGCAGCAGCGCCGTGCGTCCACGACCCCGCACGCCGGGCGGGATGCCGGTGATCGCTCCCTGGCCGACCACGCGATCCGCCACCGCCCCGATGCCCCAGCAGCGCGGGGACGCTGACGAGGCGATGGCAGCGGGCACCACAGTCGACCACCTCACCGAGACCTACCGCGCCCACTACCGGTCGCTGCTCGGGCTGGCCGCGCTGCTCCTCGACGACACCGCGTCCTGCGAGGACGTGGTGCAGGAGGCGTTCATCCGGGTGCACTCCGCGCGCAACCGCGTCCGGGACCCGGAAAAGACCCTCGCCTATTTGAGGCAAACTGTCGTCAATCTGTCCCGCTCCGCGCTCCGCCGCCGCATCCTCGGGCTGAAGCTGCTCTCGAAGCCGATGCCCGACATGGCGAGCGCCGAGGAGGGGGCGTACGAACAGCTGGAGCGAGACCAATTGATCACCGCGATGCGCGGACTGCAGCGCCGCCAGCGTGAGGTGCTCGTCCTCCGCTACTTCGCCGACATGACCGAGGCCCAGGTCGCCGAGACCCTGGGCCTCTCGCTCGGCTCGGTCAAGGCGTACGGCTCCCGGGGCATCGCGGCGCTCCGCGTCGCCATGGAGGCTCCGGCATGAACGAGCGATTCCCGTTCCCGGGGGGACCCTCGGGGGACGAGGGCCCAAACGGTCCGGGCGGTCCGGGCGGTCCGGGCGGCGCCAACGGTTCGGGTGCGCATGAGTCGCACGGATCGCATGAGTCGCACGGTTCGCTCGACGAGCAGGCGCTGCGGCGGCTGCTGCACGGCGCCGTCGACGAACTCGAACCGGCCCCCGACGCGCTGGAGCACCTCCGGCGCGCCGTGCCCGCCCGGCGTACGCGCCGTCGGCAGGCGCTCGTCGGCGCCGCCGCCGCGGTGATCCTCGGCGGCACGGCCCTGCCCGCGCTCCTCCACGTCGCGACGACCGGCGGCACCTCCGACGAACGCCACACCAACACCGCCAGCGCCCACGACGCCCAGCGGGAGGCCGGCGAGGGCTACGGCGACGGCGTCGTCGAGGGCGGGCGCGGGCGGCCCGGTTCGGACGCACCCGACCGCAAGGACCAGCAGGACCGCGGGAGCAGGACCACCGAGGGCACCACCACGCCCGACAACGAGATCAAGCCGTCCGGCTCGCCGGCCGGCACCGTTCCCGACCCCACCGGCACCTTCGCCGCGGTCTCGCCCACCTGCGTGCGCGACCAGCTCGGCAAGGGCACCGGCACGGTCGGCGCGGCCGACAGGGAGGGCCGCGTCTACGGCGCCTTCCGCGTCTTCAACGTCTCCCGCTCCGTCTGCACGGTCGCCGGGCCCGGCACGGTCGCCGCCAGCGCCCGCGGCAGCGCCGACCCCTCACGGGTCTCCGTCGTCGACCACACGCCGGGCGACGCCGCGACCGGGCTGCCCAACCCGACCGGCGAGCCCAGTGAGGTCATCCTCCAGCCGGGGCAGGCGTACGAGGTGAAGTTCGCCTGGATCCCGGCGAAGGACTGCGCCGCCAAGCCGTCCGGTGGCGGCTCGCCGTCCCCCGGCGCCAGCGCCGCGCCGCCGGCCGCCGAACATCCCGCCGCCGCCGAACCCGGGCCGCCGCTTCCGCCGCCACCGGCGAGTGTCGTCCTCAGCCACACGCCCGACGTCGGCGAACCGGCCATCGCCGACGCGAAGATCGACGATGCCTGCGCGGGAACGGTCTACCGCACCGGTCCCTTGGCGACCACTCCCTGACACCTGCGGCGATCCTGTTGCCGCCTGCGGCGGGAGCGGCCTGCGGCCGCGTCCTCAATCGCCGGACGGGCTGGATTTGCCGGCTGTGGCGTTGAAGCTGCGGGCCCGGCCGCGAAATCCAGCCC
>NZ_JBSFWT010000040.1:0-65750 GCF_053594975.1 Streptomyces sp. NPDC002537 | reverse complement strand
GTTCGCGGATCTTGAAGCGGAGGCGGCGGCCTTGGCGGTGGTCGTGGAAGGAGCGGAGGGTGGGGGTGTCGTAGTAGACGGAGTGGTAGCGGAAGGCGCGGCGGCCGTCGATGGTCAGGGCGCGGAAGGGGCCGTCGGGGCGGTGGGGGTCGGTGAGCTGTTCGGCCATGCGCAGGAAGACGGGTGCGGGGACGAGGTAGCTGTGGTCGAAGCGGGCGAGGAGTGCGGAGCGTTCGTTGACCTCGGCCAGGGTGATGGGTGCGGTGGCGTGGGCCGCTTCGTGGATCGCGTGGACGGCGGCCGGTACGTCGTGGGCCCGCGGGGGCGCGGCCGGGGCACTCATACCGACTCCCAGGCGGGCACCTCACGGCGGGCGGGCAGGACGCTCGGCCCCTGCTCGCGGTAGCGGACGTCCACGACCGTCAGATCGCGGACGAAGTCGACCTCCGTGACGGTCCAGTGCAGCGGTTCGCCCAGGCGCCGGACCAAGTCGGCACGCAGCGCGGCCGGGTCGCGGTGCACGGTGTCGAGGGTGACGACGGCCCGGCGGGAACGGGCCAGGAGCCGGGGACTGTCGGCGGCCCAGACGACCAGGAGCAGAACGGCACTCAGCCCGGTCTTCACCGAGAGCGCCAGGTGCGGCAGACCGCAGACGAGACCGAGGACGAGGGTCGTGAAGTAGTACGCGACCTCCTCGTGCTGCACGGAGTCCGACCGCAGCCGGACGATCGACAGCACCCCGAAGAGACCGAAGCCGAGCGCCGCCCCACCGCTGCCGCCCACCTCCGCGAGGGCGGCGACCACCGTGAACAAGCCGGTGTTCAAGGCGAGATAGGCCGGCACGAGATCGCGCCGACGGTGGCGCGGATAGTAGACCGCGAAGGTCAGCAGACAGACGGCGACGAGGTCGAGCCCCAGATGTGCCGCGAGATGCCGGAAGGTGTCCATGATGCGAATCCCCCTGCGTGGCGAATGCGTGTCGTTCTGGACACAGAGAGTAACCACATCCCGCCCGATCGCGCTTCGCCTGTGGAGAAAGGGTTCTGCCGACGTCCGCGCCCCTGCCCGCGCTTGCACCTGCGCGCGGCTCGTCAGCCCGGACCGAGGAAACGCCGCAGTCGTTGCAGCGGCCAGGTGTTGACCACGTCGTCCTTCGTCAGCCAGCCGCGCTGCGCCGTGCCCACGCCGTAGCGCATGTACGGGAGGTGGGTGATGGCGTGGGCGTCGGTGTTCACCGCGAACTTCACGCCGTACCGCTTCGCGCGCAGGATGTCCTCGTCGCACAGGTCGAGCCGCTCCGGGTGGGCGTTGATCTCCAGGGCCGTGCCGGTCCGCGCGCACGCCTCGAAGACCGCGTCGAAGTCGGCGTCGATGCCGGGCCGTTTGCCGATCAGCCGGGTCGTGGGGTGTCCGAGGATCGCCACATGGGGGTTCTCGCAGGCGCGCACGAGCCGCCGTGTCAGCTCCTCGCGGCTCTGGCCGAAGTGGGAGTGCACGGAGGCGACGCACAGGTCGAAGCCGGCGAGGAAGGTGTCGGGCCAGTCCACGCCGCCGTCGGGGCCGATGTTGAGTTCGGTGCCGTGCAGCACCCGCATCCTGCGGTGTTTTCCGTCGAGCCGGCGCACCCGCTCGCGCTGGGCGAGCGCCTTCGCGTCGGTCATGCGCTGCATGGCGAGGTCCGGGGCGTGGTCGGTGACGGCGTAGTAGGCGTAGCCGCGCGCGGCCGCCGCGGCGACCATGTCCTCCAGGGAGGCGAGCCCGTCCGTGAGGTCGGTGTGCGTGTGCAGGTCGCCGCGGATGTCGTCCTCGGCGACCAGCTCGGGGAGTTCGTCCCGCAGCCCGGCGGCGATCTCGCCGCGGTCCTCGCGCAGGGTCGGGGGGATCCAGGGCAGCCCGAGCCGGGCGTAGATGTCCTCCTCGGTGGCGGAGGTGATCTTCCGGCCGCTCCTGACGTGGAAGAGGCCGTATTCGGAGAGCTTGTACTTGTGGTGGACCGCGATCTCGCGGATGCGGATGTTGTGTGCCTTGGAGCCGGTGAAGTAGAGAAGTCCCGCTCCCCAGGCGGCGGGTGGCAGCACGCGCAGGTCGATCTGGAGCCCCTTCACGGTGCGGATGGAGGTCTTCTTCGGGCCGCGCACGATGACCTCGGCGGCGTCCGGGAGTGCGCAGAAGGCCTCCATGAAGGGGGCGGACCGTTCGGCGGCGACGAGGATGTCGATGTCCCCGATGGTCTCCCGCATGCGGCGCAGCGATCCCGCGTAGGTGCATCCCACGCAGCCGCTCACCTCGGACAGTGCGGCGACGATCTGTTCCGCGTCCTCCATGGCGGTGCCGAGGAGGATGCGGCTGCCCGCCTTCCGCATGAGTTCGATGCCGTGGAGGATGTTGGCCTCGGTCTTCTCGCCGAAGCCCTTGAGGCCGCGCAGGCGCCCTTCGTGGACGGCGTCGAGCAGTTGCGCCACGGAGGAGACGCCCAGCTCCCGGTGGAGGACCAGGGCCTTCTTCGGCCCGAGGGTGGGAATGCCGATGAGTTCGCGGACCCCGGCCGGGACGGCCGCCCTGGTCTCCTCGATCGCGGGGACGCGGCCGGTGCGCAGGTACTCCTCGACCTTGTCGGCGATCGACCTGCCCACGTTGGGGATCTCGCGGAGGGCCTCGGCGTCGAGCTTCGAGATGTCGGCGGGGTGGGCGCCGATCGCCCGCGCGGCCTTCTCGTAGGCGCGCACCTTGAAGGCGTCACCGCCGGTGATCGCGACGAGGTCGGCGTACTCCTGCAGCAGCGCCTCGACCTCGGCATTGGGCCGGGCCATGGGTTCAGCGTGCCACCGCCCGCGCGTGGGCGCGCGTCCACGGGCGGTGCGCCGCCGCGGGCCGTCCGCCGCCGTGGGCGGAGAGGGTCAGCCGGGGGTGTCGCCGAGTCGCTCGGCGAGCCGGAACAGCGCGGGCAGGGCGGCGCGCACGGCAGCCCGCTCGTCCTCGTCCAGCGTCGCGAGGGCGGCGTCGAGGCGGAGTTCGTGGGCCTGTGTCCACGCGTCGAGCTGGGCGCGGCCGGTGTCGGTGAGGGTGACGGCGGAGGCGCGCCGGTCGTCGGGGTCGGTGGCGCGGGCCACGAGCCCGGCGCCGGTCATCTGGCCGATGAGCCCGCTGACGGTGCTGGTGGCCAGGTGGCGGCGGGCGGCGAGGTCGCTGACGCGGGCGGGCGACCGCTCGGCGAGGACCTGGAGCAGCTCGACCTGGGCCATGGGGAGCTGCTCCCACGGATAGTCGGTGCGGATGGAGGCGCGCAGGGCCCGGCGCAGGCGGGTGACGGCCTCGGTGAGCAGGCGGGCGTCGGTGGTGCTCGCGCCGGGCGGGAGCCCGGGGGCGGGGTGCTGCGGGGCCATGGGGGCAGGGTATCGGGCCCGCCCGCGGGGCCGGGCGGCGGCGACCGTGAGCAGGGCGGCGGCCAGAAGGGTGAGGGCCGCCCAGCGGCCGCCGTGCGGGCCGCCGAGGAAGAGGGCCAGGCCGACGAGCGCGACGCCGAGCGCCGTGCCGAGCCCGCGGGCCATGTTGACCAGTCCCCCGCCGGTGCCCGCGCTGCCCGCCGGTATGGCACCCATGATCAGTGCGTTGTTGGCGGGGGTGAACAGGCCGAGCCCGAGCCCGAGGACCGCCAGCGGGAGCACCGGCCAGGGGGCGGCCATGGGCAGGACGAGGAGGGCGGCCAGGGCCGCCGCGGCCAGGAGGGCGCCGCCCGTGCAGCGGGCCCGGTCGGAGAGGCCGCCGGGCAGCACCTTGTCGGCGCCGGTCGCCGCCAGCGCGAAGCCAACGGGCAGGGCAGTGAGCACGAGCCCGGCCGTCAGTTCGGACGCCCCGCCCCGAGCGAGCTCGACGGGGACGAGCACCAGGGGCCCGAACAGCGTCAGATAGCCGCACAGCGCCCCGAACAGCCCGGTGGACACGGCCCGTACGCGCAGGATCCCGAGGTCCAGCAGCGGGGAAGCGGTCCGGCGCTGCCGGACGACGAAACCGCGGGCGGCGGCCACCGCGACGGCGCAGAGCGCGGCCGCCGCCCAGCCGGGTACGGGCAGCCCGGAGGCGGTGGAGAGGGCCAGCAGCAGTCCGGAGGTGGCGGTCGCCAGGAGGACGAGTCCCGGCCAGTCGAAGTCCCGGACGGGGGTGCGGACCCGGGTACGCGGCAGCAGGTAGTGCCCGGCGACCAACGCGGCCACCCCTATAGGGACGTTGATGCCGAACACCCAGCGCCAGCCGGCGGCGGACACCAGGGCTCCCCCGACGGTGGGTCCGAGGGCCAGCCCGAGCGCCTGCGCGGCCGCCTGCGCGCCGAGGGCTGCCCGCGCCCTGCCGCGCGGCGCGGTGGTGGTGACGAGCGCGACGCTGTTGGCCTGCATCAGCGCCGCCCCGGCGGCCTGCGCCACACGGAAGACGACCAGCAGGGCCAGGGAACCCGCCAGTCCACAGGCGGCGGACGCGGCGGTGAACAGCAGGAATCCGTACAGGTAGCACAGCTTGCGGCCGTGCGCGTCCGAGAGGCGGCCCGCCGGTACGAGCAGGGCGACCAGCGCCAGCAGATAGGCGAGCGACACCCATTCGACGGCCGCCAGCGAGGCCCCGAACCCGATGCGCAGACTGCCGTAGGCCAGCGTCACGATGCTCGCGTCGAGCTGCCCCATGAAGGCGCCGAGGCACACGGTCGCGACCGCCAGCCGCCAGGCGTGGGGACGCGTCCGCACGCACGCGGGCCGGGGCCGTTCCCGCAGCAGGAAGCGGTGCGGCCCTCCGTCCACACGCGCGTGCCCGGTCATGTGCCCTCCTGAGTACGACGGCCTCTGCCGCCGAGATTACATCGGTGTCCGAACTATTCGGTATCCGCTGCGCACGCAGGAGGCCGGTACGGTTCACGCCCGGGGCGTCCGGCGGCGGATCCAGGTGCAGGCGCAGGCCACGGCCAGCGGAACGATCGTCATCAGCGTCACGGTGGTGACCCCGAGCCCCCGGTGCTGAGCACGCACCCGTCAGACGGTCTGCCCGGCGCCCCGCCGCGACGGCATGTCGACGGTGCCCCGGGCCGTGATCACGGCGGGGCCGGTGAGCTCCATGGCGCCGTCGGGGCGCACGTCCACCGACAGCCGGCCGCCGGGAACATCGACGACGTAGCGAGCGGGAACGGCGCGCGCGGCGCGCGCCATGGCGGCGGCGACCGCGGCACAGGCCCCCGTGCCGCAGGCACGCGTCTCCCCGACGCCGCGTTCATGGACGCGCAGGGCCAGGCGGCCCGGTCCGCGGTCGACGACGAATTCGACGGTCACCCCGAAGGGGTAGGCGGCAGCCGGTTCGACGACAGGGGCGGTGCGGAGGTCTCCGGCCTCCTCCAGATCGTCGACGAAGACAACCGCGTGCGGGTTTCCCATGTCGACGTGGAGGGCGGGCCGACGGCGCCCGGCCACGACGACTTCGACACCGCCGGTGCCGGGCAGTACGGGACGTCCCATGTCGACGGTCACCGGGCCGTCGAAACCGGCGCTGCGATACGGGACATGGACCCGGCGGACTCCGGCGCGAGTCGCTATGGCGACCGTGCCCGGCCCGCACAGCCCGCTGTCCACGAGATAACGGGCCAGCACGCGCATGCCGTTGCCGCACATCGCCCCGTGACTGCCGTCGGCGTTGCGGTAGTCCATGAACCACTCCGCCTCCCCCGCCATCACGACGCCCTCCCGGTCCGCCGTACAGCGCACGGCCCGCAGGACGCCGTCGGCGCCGAGACCCGAGCGCCGGTCGCACAGGTACACCACCTCGCCCGCGGACAAGGCGAGGCGGCCGTCGGGGTCCGGCAGGACGATGAAGTCGTTCTCGGCGCCGTGCCCCTTGGCGAAGCGGTGGGTGCGGCGCGGGACCGGCGGGATCACGGACGGTCTCCCCCACCCCGCTCGAAGCGCATCCAGGCGATCCGTCCGGCGCCGGTCTCCGTCAGACCGAACGTGGTACCCAGATCGAGGACGGCGACGAAGCGCTCCCATTGACGGGTGGCGCGCTCGGTCACCTCGGTCTCGATGCGGACCGCGCCGGGTTCCTCGGTCACCCGGGGCGGGGTGCCGGTCAGGGCGGTGAGCTCCGCGATCGCTGAGTGGATCGCGGCGATCTGGCCCTCATAGCCCACGGCATTCACCATTCGATCAGCCTTCGGTCACCCAAGGTGACATCTAGTCAACTAGCTTCTAGTTAGTGAACTAGATTGTCAATCCATAGAGGTCAGCGCGGGCGACACACAGGTCAGCGCGGGCGAGGAGAGGGTGATATGGCTGGCGACGCATCGACACCCGCGGCTCCCTACCTGCGCGTGGCGGCCGCAATGCGCGCTCGCGTGGCGGAAGGCGTCTGGACCCCCGGCGACCGGCTGCCGTCACGCGGAGAACTGGGCCGCGAGTTCGACGTCGGGGAGAACGTCGTCCGACGCGCCCAGGAACTCCTGATCGGCCAGGGCCTGCTCGAAGGCCGCCCGGGTTCGGGTACGTACGTCCGCGCCCCGTACCGACGCCGCGGCATGCTGCGCACCCCTCCGTACGGTCAGGCCGGCGGCCCCGCCCGCTCCGGGCTCGCGCCGACGGGGTTCCATGGCACCTGGGAGACGGAGAGCACCGCCAAGATCCCCGCCCCGCCCGCCGTCGCCGCCCGCCTGTCCGTCGAGGCCGACGCCCCGTGCGTCCGCACCGTCTACGAGTTCCTGTCCGACCGGCAGCCCGTGATGCTCTCCACCAGCTGGGAGCCGATGGCCCTGACCGGGGGCACCGTGGTCGTCCTGCCCGAGGGCGGACCCCTGGCCGGGCGCGGCGTCGTGGCACGGATGGCCCACATCGGGATCACCGTCGGCCGGGTGGTCGAGGTGCCCCGCCCGGTCCAGGTGGACCGCCACCAGGCACACCTGCTGGGCATCGCGACCGGTTCGCAGGCGACGCTGATCGAACGGACCCATTACGACACCGGCGGGCGGCCGGTGGAGACCGCGGACATCCTGGTCCCGGCCGAACGGTGGGACATCACCTACGACATTCCGCTGCCCCCGGAGACCGGCGCGCATCCGGTGCCGGAGGCGGAGCCCCGTCGGAGGCGTCGCGCCGACGCCGAGCACGAGGTCCGCCCAGGGGCGGCCAAGCGGACCGGGGAGTCGCCGCCCGGCACCGCCTGACCGCCGCGCCAGGGACGGCCCTGGAGCCGCGGTGACTCATCGGCACATCAAATGGGGAGGGGACCCGCCATGCCCGCACCACGCCGCGATCCAGTGAGCCGAGCCGTCGACGCGCTGTCATCGCCCGTACTGAACGCGCTCGTCGGACTGGCGGGCGTCGTCATCCCGGTCCTCGCCTGGATCAGCGCACGCGCCAGCGTCAAGAACGGCCTTCTGATCGCGGAGACCGCGATCGTCATCGTCATGACCGCAAACCACCTTTGGCTGCGCAAGGCCTTCCTCACCCTGCGGAGAGCCACCAGCCTCAGGGCCATGGACGACGCCCACTACTACGACCTGGTCCGCGCCCAGCTGGAGAACGACCTGATCTCCAACTACGGGGAGATCGCCGACGGACACCTGCAGGTCTACGCGAGCGATGTCCCGCGCCTGTCGGTCCTGCTGGTCAGAACACTCATCGAGTCCCAGTCGGCGCCCAAGAAGATCCTGGCCGCCGACCTGACCACCAACCCCTCCCTGCTCACCGGCCGCCGCCCCTACCTGACCGCCAATCGCCATCTGATCCAGGCGGGCGGGAGCATCGACCGGCTGTTCATCTCCTACCAGGACGACCTGAGCCGCGAGGACTACGCGCGCCCCCTGCTCCAGCTCATCGACCAGCACCGCCAACTGGGCGTCACCTGTGGGCTCGCCGTCCGCGACCGGCTGCGCGCCGACCAGGCCGTGGACGTCGTCATCCTCGCGGCCGCCGCGGTACTGGTCGAGGAGGAACAGGGCGACGCCGACTACAACAGGGGCCGCAGCAGCGTGTACTTCAAGGGCGTCGAGCGCTGGGTCGGCCGCTTCGAGTCGGTATGGGGGCACGGCCCCGACTCCGCCCCCATGTTCCTCCAGGCCTACGAGGCCACGGCCCGCCCCATGCTCGACGCCGGCACCTGGGACACGGACCGCGTCAAACAGGCCGTCGAGGCCCTGTAAGAGCCGGAAGCGCGCGGGGCGGCCCCCTCTCCGTTCCGTGCGGGAGCCGCCGCGCGCACAGGGCGAAGAGACAAAGCGACGAAGCACGGAGCGGAGCCCGCACGAAGCGACCTTGCTCACAATCTAGTTGACTAGAAGCACCGTGAGTCACGATCATGCCGGAGGATCCGCCCACTCCTCCGTCTGCCCGGGGACCACCCATGCCGCTCGCCCTGGCCGTGATCGTCTTCGGCGCCGCCCTCCGCCAGGCCGACCGGATCCGGTTCGCCCGAGGACGTCCGCGCGTCGCCGACGTACGCCAGGCGCTGGCACTCCAGCGCGCCCGCGCCAACGACTGGACACCCACCCTGCTGCTGGTGGGACAGTGGCTCCAGATATCCGGCTGGTGGATGCTGGCAGACTGCGGCCCCCTGGGCGCAGCGGTGGCGGCCGTCGGCGTCGCCGTGCACTTCCGCCATCTGCAGGAGATCAGTCACTTCGCCGTCCACGGCGTCCTCGCCCGCACCGCGCGCGCCAACCTGATGCTCGCCGAAATCTTCGCGCACCTCCCGCTCGCACTCGGGCCCGCGGTCGCACGGCGCAAGCGTCACGTACGCGACCACCACCCCCATGCCACCCGCACCGGCATCGACCCCAACCTCGCCGAGCTCCACCGGGCCGGGCTGCGTCCGGGCACCACCCGCGCGAAGTTCACCGCCGCGCTTCTCCACCCCCTCACCCCTCGCGGCATCGGGGCCACGGTGTCCGGGCTCCTCACCCCCCGTGCGGCGGTCGCCGGCACCACCCTCGCCGCCGCCTACCTGGCCGGCGGCTGGGCGGCCGTGGCCTTCGGCGTACTCGTCCCGCGGATCCTGCTCTACCCGCAACTCGCCTGGCTCAGCCTGCTCGTCGAGCACACCTGGTTCGACCCGGACCCCCGCACCGGCCCCCCGGCCAGGGTCGAGGCCGGCCGCTGCCTACGCCTCTACCCCCGCAACCGCGCCCTGGCCGCCCTCGCCGCGGCCACCTGGCTCCCCTACGGCGACCTCCACCACTACGCCCACTCCGCCCACCCCTCCGTCCGCTGGAACTACCTCCCGCCCCTCGAACGCCACCTGGGCAACCCCCACTTCACCCCCGACGGCCTCCGCTCGGTCGCCCGCCGCCACCTCGACGCCCTCACCTCGTAGGCGGAGACGGAGGCGCCGTTGGCCGCGCCCACGACAGCGTCCAGACCCGTGGTCCCACTGAGCGAGGAGACCGGCTAGCCGGCCAGCCGTTCGCGCCACCAGTCCACCGTCGCCTTGAGCTGCTCGCCAAGAGGTGTGGAACCCTCGGAGAATTCCGTGCGGTAAGCGGTCGAATCCATGAGGAACGGGCGGTCGAACTGATACCGGATCTCCCCCAGTTCCCTCAACAGGGGCGAGAAGAGCGAGGCCGCACGCAGGACAACCGGCGACAGGCGGCGCACCGGAACCGGCTCCACCCGGGCCTGCGCCGCGAGCCTGTCGGCCATCTCCCGGATGGACAACGGGGGTTCCGTGGGGACATGCCAGGCCCGCCCCCACGCCCGCTCCTGACCCGCGACCTCGACCAGGGCCCTCGCCACGTCGGGGAGGTAGCTCCAGCTGTGCGGAGTGTCCGGGTCGCCGAGCACACTGACCGGCTTGCCGCGCAACAGTCGCGGCATCGCCCGCGAGGCCAGGTGCCCACCGTCGGTCACACCCGGCCCGAAGAAGTCCGAGGCGCGCACCTCGACCGCCTTGACACGCCCCTGCTCGTGCAGACTCCGCGCCTGCTCCCAGACCGCGGCCCGCACACGCCCCTTGACCCCGGTGGCCGCGAGCGGCAGGGACTCGGTCATCTCGCCACTGACGGGGCCATACCCATAGAGATTGCCCAGAATGACGAGAACCGCACCGGTCGCCTCGGCCGCGGCATTGACCGACGAGGCCAGCGGCGGCCAGTCCCGAGCCCACCGATGGTAAGGAGGCGAAGCACAGTTGTAGACCGCGACCGCACCCCGCACGGACGCGGTCAGCCGCCCGGAGTCCGCGGCGTCCAAGGCAACATGCTCGACCCCGGGCTCCGCCCGCCCGCCCGACCTGGTGATGACCCGCACCGAACACCCTCGCTCGACCAACAACCGAGCGGTGGCCGCACCTGCGGGCCCGAAACCGATGACGACATGAAGACTCACGGGGCGCACGTTAGCTCAGCGCGCTGGGCCGCGGTGAGAGGAGACCTTGTCGGCAGGTCAAGCATCCTTCGCCACCCGCTTCAAATCGCCACGCACTCCATATGATACGTCATCGGCACAATGTGGACAGGAAACGTGCCGCAGGAAGCAACAGGCCAGAGTGACCAGCTCATGGAGGCAAGCGAACGGGCCAGGCGCGCGGGCGCCCTGAACGCCTACCCCGCTCCGTCCTCATCGTGGGGCCGACAATCGCGCAGGTACCCGCTCCTTGCCCTCAGAGTGGCGGCAGCCATCGTGCCGCCTGTTCACGCCTGACCCGTTCGGCATCCACGTACCACTGACGGGGATCCGGATCTGGCCTCTGCCATGAGTGCTTTAGGTATCGCCCTCCATGACGAAGCGATGCTCGACGTCCTCGTGGAGGACCTTGACATGGCCTGAGACCGTCGGCGATCGGCCGCACCACGCGACGCACCCGGCATCACCCCCGAGGGCGATCCGTCCCCAGAGGGTGGAGGAAGCGGCTCGGTTCACCGTGCCAGGAGATGGTGAGGGCGTCCCGCGCTCTGGTGGCGGCGACGAACAGCAGGGAACGGGCCCGCTGCAGTTCACGCCTGTGCCGTAGTCGGTCCGTCCGTTCCCAGGTGTCCACTGTCGAGCGGGGAACCAGGCCATCCGACACACCAGCGATGATCATGCGACGGTATTCGAGCCCCTTGAAGCGGTACATGGTGCCGACGTGCACGCCTTCGTTCCCTCGCGGCCCTTCCCCGGTGATCTTCGTGGCCGTGATCCCCCGTCCATGAAGCCGGGACACGACATCATCGGCCATGTCGTTCGTAGGCACGCAGACCGCGACAGACTCACGGGGGACGTCGTGCCATGTCTGCACCTGGTCCACCACAAGGCCGAGTTCCTCGTCCCAGCTGTCCGCCCGCCGCAACGACGGGCGCCCCCCGTGCAGCACCGACCGGTATCCGGCCAGGTCCTCGGTGGCGCCGTCGAGGTCGTCGTAATCCGTCCCTTCGAGGATTCCGATCGCGGATCCCAGGATCTCGCGCGTCGTGCGATAGCTGAGCGTCAATCTGGCCGAGCGGCCCCGGATGTTGACGCCCAGGCTGCCCAAGGTGACCTGGTTGTCATAGATCCTCTGGTGGGTGTCGCCGACCAGGAAGAGGTCGTCGGGCTCCTGCGGCACCATGGCACGCAGCATCTTCCAGTGCGCGGCGCCGAGGTCCTGGGCCTCGTCCACAACGATGTGCCGGTAGCGGTAACGCAGCCAGGCACCGGTACCCGATTCCGCGTGGATGTTGCCAGGTCCGCCGCGTTCCTCCTGCTGCCGCCGACGATCCTCGATCTTGTTCCTGCGGGCGATCTCCAGCTGGGCCGCACGTTCGGCGACCTGACGGTGGGTTTCGAGGCCCCTGACATCCAGTCGCTGGGTGAAGCGCTCGGCAAGCTGCCAGATCTCGGCCCGGTCGGAACGGGAGACACTGCGCCCCCGCCCCGCACGCCGGGCCCGGAAGTACTCGGCGCGCGATGCCACGGCCTGGCCGAGGACCACCTGGTTCCAC
Source organism: Streptomyces sp. NPDC002537 (assembly GCF_053594975.1). NCBI lineage: Bacteria > Bacillati > Actinomycetota > Actinomycetes > Kitasatosporales > Streptomycetaceae > Streptomyces > Streptomyces sp. NPDC002537. The sequence continues at coordinate 53,833 of NZ_JBSFWT010000040.1, read as the reverse complement.
TCGTCACTGAGGAACTCGGCGTCCCAGCGGTTCTCCCCGGTCTCCACGAGCAGTTGGCGCCACTCGCGCAGAGCCTGCGCGTCGTCGATCCTGCGCTTGGTGTTCCCGGGGTCGGACTCGCTGACCACGCGTGTGGCCAGCTGGTCGACATGCAGAATGTCGACGCGGGCAAGCGTCTGCGGGCCACCGAGCGAGAGGAGACGGGAGCGCAGGTCGGCGGCCAGGTTCTTGTTGAACGTGGTAAGGAGGACCGGTCTGTTGTGCCCGGGAGGCAACTGCTCCACGAGGTGTTTGACCCTGTGCAGGGCGACAATTGTTTTCCCCGTGCCGGGTCCTCCGCCGACTCGGGCCGGGCCGGAGAAGGTCCGGTGCACCAGCTTTTCCTGTGTGGGGTGGAGGAATACCTTCCACCGCCCGAAGTCGCCTTCCTCGATGATGCTCCGCAGCGAATCGTCATCAGTGATCACCACGGCCTGCGAACGATCGGCCGCCGCCTGCCAGTCCTCGGCGAGGGTTCCCTCGCGGCGTTCCTCGGACGCGATCGCTGCCGGCTCGGCCACCTCCTCTTTGACCTGCCCGTACGGAATTCCGTCGCGCAGCCGGAGCAATACCTCTCCCGTGTGCCGGGGAGCGTACTCGGCGAGCCCCAGCAGCTCGTCGTCCGTGGTGAGCTTGAGGGCGATCGGGATGAGGGGCTCGGCCACCCCCAGGTCCGCCAATTGCCGTGCGGTGTACCGCGCGAACAGCGGTGACTCGCCCTCCGGCCCCGGAGCCGGTTCCTGAGCGGGCTCCGCCGCGGGAACAGGCCTGCGGAGGACGTCGTCCTCCACGATCTGGAGGTCCACGTATTCGATCGCACCGGTGACCTGGTTGATGCCGTATGCGAGCCGATCCAGGTTCCGGTGGACGTGTCCGCGGTGTTTGACCGAGACCAGCAGCCAGTCGTTGCCGCCCAGGCGCAGCAGCAGCGCCCGGTATTCGCGGTTGACGCGCGCGGACCACAGCCGCTCGTGTCCCTTGAGCGGCTTGAGGTCGAAGCCTGCCGCCTCGGGATTCTTGCGGAACTCGTGCTGGAACTTGTAGACCGCCCCGACGATCGCCCGGTCCAGCTTGACGATCTCCTTGTCCGCCTTGTCGAGCAGGCGCAGCGTCGCACCCGCGGTCGGCGAGCCGGTGCTGGTCATCGGTCGTGCTCCTCGTCGTCGTTCGTGGCCGGACGATGGTCTGTTCCGGTCCTCGTCAGGGCATCGGCGAGTTCCCGGGCGTCCCACTCCACCGCGGTCCGTACGGTCCAGCCCGCTGTCGCGTATGCCTGGTCACGGTCCCGTGCGTCGCGGTCCTCGGCACCGTCAGCTCCTGACTGGTGGGCGAGGACGACGCCGATGCGGTGGGCAGGCCAGGCCAGTTCGGCGGGCCAGGCCGCTTCACCGAGTTCGAAGCCGGCTTCAGGAGCAGGCACTCCCCACGCCGCCAGCGCGTCGGCGAGGCCGACGAGGCCGGGCTCCTCGACGAGGTACTCGATGACCTCGTCCCAGGCCGGGTCGCGCACTGTCTCACCGGCCAGCTCGGCCGCGGGCGGCGCCCCAGTCGCGGTTGTCTCCGCACCCGCATCGGGTTCGTACGGTCGTCTCCGCGACTCCAGCCAACCCGCCCCGCCGGTCACAGCCAGTTCCACAGGGTCGAAGCCGGACAGCTGACTGGAGGCAAGCTGTACGCCGTCGCCCTCGCCCTCATTGAGGAATTGCAGCAGATTGGTCCAGTACAGCCAGGCCTGCCAGCGCCTGCGGTGCGCGTTCTCGTCGCCGCCCACCGTTTCCGGACTGTCATCGAGCACGGTGAGCGCGCTCCACGCCGCACCCGCTTGTCCCTTGCGTAGGTCGAGCGCGATCGTCAGAGGACACCCGCTGCCGTCCTGAGTCGCCATGATCTGGACCGCGCCCTGGCCTCCGGACAGCCGCTTGCCCGCCAACGCATCGGCGATGCAACGGCCGATCTCCGGCCCGTCCGCCAAGGCCCGGCTGGTCGCGGAGACCGCGGCGAATCCAGCAAGGACACTTTGAGCACGGCGACGCCACGCCTCGTTGTCCGGGGTGGTCAGGTAGCCGATCAGGGTCTCGACGGGGTTGGCCCAGACGAAGCGCGGCAGGTCGCGCGGGTCACCGCCGTGCACACGGCGGTGGATGTCCGACGCAGTCTTCTGTGCCGTGTTCTGGTACGGCACCCACACAGGAGCGGTCGGCGGCTTCGTCTCTCCGGCCCAGCCACGTACATCATCCCAGGTCAGCTGGAAGACCTGCCAACCGTGTCCGGCCCGCAGCCGGGTGCGCTTGGCCGCGTCGCCCGCGATGCGGTTGTGGTCGGGGCTCGCGTGGTAGCGGTAGCCGTCCAGGTAGACGGCGACCCGCCTCCGGTCGTCGTCAAGGCTACGGAAGACCACGTCCGGCACCGTGAACCCTAGATCAGTCTGCGTCTCCATGCGCCAGCCGCTGACCGTGCCGTCAGGCGCGGTGAACCGCAGCGTCGTGTCACGTTCTCCGTCCGGTGTGAGCGCATTACGAACGCTCACCTCGTCGACACGCTCCGCCCAGGCGAGAAGCCCACGGCGGAACAGCGCTTCGAGCTCGCTCTCCACCTGCTGGACGAGGGTGATGTCCTGCGTCGTGGCGGCTTCCTCGACGGCCCAGCCGTCGCCGGCCCGGCCGAGGAGCTCACCGAGCATGTCGAGGGCGTGTTCCCGCGAGACCAGTTCGTACTCACTGTCGCTGACATGCCGCAACAGGCAGCGGTGGCAGGCAGGCCGGTTCTCGCCGACGCACGGGCACCGCTCGATGACCTGCCGGGCCCGGGTCAGCACGTCACGCAGCCCGTCGGGGCCCGCGAGCCGGTGCAGATAGCCGGTGCCGCCGGGCAGGGAGTCGTACAGCACGAGGAAGCGCCTGCGGACGTCGCTGCCGGGCTCGGGCATGGAGTCGCTGACCACGGCCAGGTGGTCGGGGTCACCGCCGTAGCTCTGGGCGATGCCCGCGAGGAGCAGGGCCTTGAAGGAGACCAGGCGTTCCTGGGTGTGGGCGGTGACAGCGGGGATGAGGATACGTAGTGCCTCGCTGCGCAGCTCGTGGGCGAGCAGCAGTCTGACACTCTGCTGCGCGGCTTGGGTCTCGCCGAGCCCGTCACGCAGCCGCGGGCACCAAGGGCGATGGTATTTCGTGGCCCGGGACGTGACGAGCGCATCCTGCTGACCGGCATGTACGGCCGCGGGTCCACCGTCGGCATCGGCGTATCCGCAGGAGTCGCAGACCCAGAAGGGGTTGAGCCGTACGCGGCGACCCGCGAAGGCATCGTCCGCTCCATTGTCCACACGGGACGCACCTACGTTGATGTGCCGGATCACGGCCCGGCGGGTGAACTCCCAGCCAAACGTGGCCTTCTTGTGCTTCCACCCCGCTTCGACATCTTCCTGCGGGATGTCGACGGCCGGCACGACGGTGTAGTGCCGTCGCTCGCGCTCGTCGGTGTCGTCGCGCACGCGACTGTCGTCGCGCTGGTCCCGGGCCAGAACACGGTGGGGCACCAGCACCTTGTGCAGACAGCCGACGTCGCCGATGGCCAGGGACTTGCACCGGGGGCACGCCGAGGAATCCAGCTCCGCCTTGTGGGTGCGAACGTGCCCGCAGTCGGGGCAGACCCGCCACCACAGCCACGTCGGACGGCTGGGACTGCCGATGTCGAGTCCGGTGATCCGGTGCTTGTAGCCCTGGACGTAATAGTGGTTGCCGGGTGCGAAGTCCCCCAGGGCCAGGCGTGCCGGACGGTCGTACTTGAGCACCTTGCTGTGGTGCTCCGGTTGTCCGTCCTTGCCCTCCTCCCGCCAGGTGAGGGTGGCTTCGAGCTCGGTCACGGAGTCGACGAGGCTGTAGTTGGGCAACAGCCCAAGGTCGACGAGCGCTCCGTGCGCCGTGGCCCGGCTGATCTCGCCCGCTCTCCGGGATACGGCCCGTCGTTCGGCGCGCAGTTCCCGGCCCTGGCGCTCATGCTCTGGGTCACCCGCCACCAGCGCCTTATGCGCGTCGTCGATCGCCTTCATCCGGTGCTGCATCTCGGCGCGCCGGTCTTCCCACTGCGTGCGCGCCTTGTCCAGGGCTTCGGCGAGACCACCCGTCGCGTACGCGCGCAGTTCGTCAGCCGCCTGCGGGCTCACGCCGGTGCCCTTCGCCTCGTCGTACGGCGGGAAGAGCGCGAGAAACCTCTCGGCGAGCCGGGATCCTTGGCCGACCGCCGCTTGCTGGAACTCGGGCAGCCACGCTGATGGGCCGAACAGGTCGGTGGCCAGGTGGGGCAGCGGACGGACCGCCGCCCCGGCATCGTCGGAAGCGGGCAGCTGCCCCGCACCGGTCAGATCAAGCAGGTGGGCCAGGTACTGCCGGCGCAGGATCTCGATCGCGGACAGGAAGCAGCCGGGCGGCTGGACGTCACCAGCGATCATCTGCCGGGGATCCTCCAGGTAGTAGCGGTCCCGGGGGCCACGGTCGACCATGGTGAGCAGGTAGGAGTTGCCGGTGGCACGTCCGGCCCGGCCCACGCGCTGTACGTAGTTGGCCGGTCCCTTGGGCAGCGAGGCGAGGACCACGGCGGAAAGGTCGCCGATGTCGATGCCGAGTTCGAGCGTCGGAGTGCAGGACAGGACCTGCGGGTTGGCGTAGTGGGCGCTGGTGCCCGCCCTGAACGCCTTCTCGACCACTTCCCGTTTGGGACGGCTGAGGGTGCCGGTGTGCTCGGCGGTGTTGATCGTGTAGACCCCTGCCTCGCGGTACATCCGCCGGTAGAAATCCTGGGTGAAGTCGCGGCGCCGCACGCCGCTCTCCAGATCCTGACCGGTGCGCAACAGCCCGCCGCAGCGGTAACGGGGACACGGCTGTCCGTGCCACTGGTCGGCCAGGTCGGGGTGGATGGTCTGCTCCCAGGAGCAGACAGGGCAGTGGGCCGACGCGTCGGCCACACAGTCGTCGGACAGCTTGCGGACCTGCACGTGGCCGGGCTGGAGACCGTAGACGCGGGTGGCACCGTCCTTGGCGGTACGGGCCGAGAGCACGCCCGCGTCGACGAGTGCGGGCAGCAGCCGGACGAGGAATGCGTTGGCCGCGTCGGGGCGCAGGCCGAGGCTGCGCCGGGTCCAGTCCTGGTACCAGCCGAGACGGCCGGTGACCACGTCGAAGTCGTCACTGCCCTGCTTGGGGCTGCCCAGGAGGAAGGCGGGAGCGGATACACCAGGTGGGAAGGCCGGCATCCCGGTCTTGCGCCCGCCCCAGACGAGCCAGCGCCGCACCCCCGCCTCGTTCAGCCAGCCGTCGAGCCAGGCGTGCCGGATCGCGCCGCGCGTGCGCAGTCGTTCGAGGAGGCCGCGTACATGGCCGATCCAGCGGTCCGGGCCGGGCAGGGAACCGTCCGGGAGCGAGATGTCGCCGGGCGTCGTGTGCAGGAGCTCGCGGACGATTTCGGCGACCGCGTCCGGGTCCACCAGCGGGATATCCGCGGCGACGGTGCGCGTCAGCTCAAGGGTGCGACCCTGCCGGGACCTGAGGCCGAATTCCAGGACCGTCGCGAAGGCGAGACGCTGGGCGATGAGCTCCCAGGTGGCACGTGATCCGCGGCTGCGCCCGGACAGCAGGGTGTCGACGCCACGTACGACGTGCAGGTCGGGCGGGATCACCGCGGCCTGCACGGCCTTGCTCTCGACGACGTCCGCGATGAGATCGGCCGCCAAGTCGCTCAGCGCGATCGGTCCGTCCTCGTCCATGCGGCTGGCGAGCAGGGAGCGGAAGGAGAAGGTGTACGAGCGGCTGGCGACGTATCCGGCCCGGTGTGCCGCGTCCTGCACCGAGTCGTTGAAGAGGAGAGTCTTGTCTTCCTTCAGATTCTTGTCGAGTTCCCCGCCGGTGAACAGTTGGGTGATGGACGCCGCCGCGAGTGCGGCAAGGCCGGTGCCGAGGTAGCGGATGGCGTTGAAGGTCCGGCAGGCCGGGCACTGGTCGCCCGACGCGGCCCGGTCGTCGGCAAGGTCCGCCCACACGAACGCGGCGTCGTGCAGTGGCTTGGCCACGCGCGGTCCCGTACCGACGCGCTGCGCCTGGAAGTCCGCTTCGGGCGACAGCGGCCGCAGACGTCCGTTCAGTCCGTCGAGCACCATCACGGTCGGGCCGCTGCGTGCTTTCTCGCTCACGAAGGCCGCTTCGTAGGCCTGCTGCGGGGTCGCGGAGATCATGTTGCGGACGCGGCTCTTGTCGCGGCTGACGGATGCCCGGCGGATCTTCGTAGCGTTCATGTCGAGCTCCGCCGGATCCGCCTCGGGAGAAAGCGCCGCCCAGCCGGAGCGGCCGCATTCCCGGCAGAAGACGGCAGGCAGGAACACCTGGGCGGGCGGCGGTGCGCTGTCACCTGCGGGCATGGCCTGGGCCGCATCCTCCGTCGGCACAGTGCCGACGCCCCTGTCACCGCCGCCCGTACGCGAGGCCAGTCTGCCGCCAGCGGCAATCCGTTCGTCGTCCCAGCGGAACTCGGCCCTGGCCGCACTGACACCACGCAGCAGCCGGGAGACCGACCGCACCCAGTGGTGGACCTCGATCGACAGCAGGGGGCGTGCGGGATGGTCGGGGTCACGGGCCGTCGACAGCAGGGCGACATAGCGGGCGAGCGCCTGGGCGGCCTTGTCCGGGTTCTGCTGGACGGCCACGCCCCAGTGGTAGGCGTAGCGGGGCAGGACGTCCATGATCTCGGCCATGGTGCGCGGGCGGCCGTCGAGGATCTCCAGGACGGCGGCGGTCAGCCGGTGGCGGCACAGCTGTCTGCCGAGCTGCTGTGGGCTCAGCCCGCTCTTGCCGGTGAAGGCGGCGGCCAGCTGGTCCAGGGTTTCCCGGTCCCGAGTGGGGTCGCCGAGCTCCGCAACCTCGTAGGGGGAGGGGAACGGCAGCGTGAAGTCGCTGTTCCCCGAGAATTCCTGTGCGCTGCGCCGGTCCTCCCCCACCACCGCCTCTGGAGGGAACGGCACGCCGAACACCTGCTCCGCCACGTCCAGCATGGACCCGCCTGCCGCCCTGGACCCGCCCTCCCCCAGGGTGGCCGAGGTGGCGACGGGACACACCCGGCCGAGCGGCCGCCCCGGTTCGTCCAGGCCCGCGACCGCGCCGAGCCTGCGCAGCAGCATGGCCACGTCGGTGCCCTGGGCGCCGTCGTACGTGTGGAATTCGTCCAGGACGACATAGGCCAGCGCGGAGCCGTCCGCCTCGCGCCACAACCGCTGGTCCTCGGGGCGCTGGAGCAGCAAGTCCAGCATCTTGTAGTTGGTGATCAGGATGTCCGGGCGGGTGCGCCGGATCTCGTCCCGGTCGACGGCCACCCGGGGGTTGGTCTGCTTGAACTCCTTCGACGCCTTGTCACCGATGTACAGCGCCGCACGTACCCCCGCGTCCCTGAGCCGCGCGTCCCTGGGGCTGTCGAGGTAGTCGTTGATGCGGTGGGCCTGGTCGGTGGCGAGCGCGTTCATCGGATAGAGGAGGACTGCCTTGACACCCTCCCGCCCGGCCTCACGCTCCCGGCGACAGTGGTCGAGCATCGGGACGAGGAACGACTCGGTCTTGCCGGAGCCCGTTCCGGTGGTCACCAGTGTGGGCGAGGCCGGCCCGTGCAGCGTCGACAGCCGCTCCCACGCCCGCTCCTGGTGGCGGTGGGGGTGGAAGCCTCGCGGCCACCAGGTGAGGTGCCGCTGCCAGGCATCGCCCTCCGCCGCACGGAAGGGTGTGCGGATGCGCAGGTACGGGCCCCGGAAGATGCCGTCCTCCGCATCGGCGAGGAACTGTTCGAGAGCACTGCGGGTGCTTTCGTCGGCCAGCGCGTACGTCGTCGACAGGTACTGGCTCAGGCTGTCGCGTACCTGCTCGGCGGCGAGGGTCGGTCGCACCCCGGCATCTCCTTCGTTCCGTCGTCTTCTTCGATGCCGCCACCCACGGGACGGCAGCACCACGCCCCACGTTAACGGGCGGGTCCGGCATCCCGTCCCTGGCGGGTCGAGCACGACCTGCGGCCGCCCGGCCACCCCGGCTCAGACCCCGAGTTTGCGGCCCACGTAAGCGATGCGCAGGGTGCGCTGCTCGTGCAGAAGTCGGAAGTGCATCCGCCCTGGCGACGGCAGGAAGTCACAGTGCCAGTCGAAGAGTCGCTGTTCCCCGTCGAGGTCCGTGAACCAGCACAACCGCCGACGCGACTCGAACTCGGTGCGCACGTCGGATCGCCATTGCGGCGCGATGGGGCGGGTGTCCGGGTCCCACGCGGACACCGCTTCCTCGAGCTCCGCGAGACGGTCCCGCACTGGTTGCACCCACACCGGGGACAGCTGTCGCAGGTGCGCTTCCATCCCCGGCAGGAACTGCAGACGCGGGAAGAGCTCGGCCCGTCGCTCCCACAAGTGGCCGCCGTGCCGTACGGCCGCGAGACCCCCTTTACGGGCGGCCTCGACACCTTCGCGGATCCAGGGCTCGTGCACCTCATAATGCGCGGGGGAGGACAGGTGCCGCACCTGCACCTCGCTGGTGTCCGAACGGTAAGTACCGTCCTCACCCTCCACCAGTTGCTCACGCTCCAGCGCCACATGGTCCGCACCCCAGCACGGCTCCACCGGTAGGGAGACGCCGAGGCCGTCCATCAGATGGGCAGCGCCGAGGCCTTCCACCGTCTCGCCCTGGTGCCGGTACTCGATGTCGTAGAAGTCCCGCCCCTCCGGGAAGGCGGTCCGGTGCGGCCACTTGCTCTGCATCTGGAGCAGTCGCCGCCACGCGTCGCGGTTCCTCGGGTTGCCGTGCCACTTGCCGATCGGGTGGCCCGCCGCGATCTGAAGGCCGGTGATCGGTTCCCGGCTGACCAGCACGGTGCCCGCCCGGTCCGCCCGGACCACTGCGAGCACGGCCCGTGCGAACTCTGACATGGCTCGGTCGGCGCGCACTGGGTCGCACCCGGTTTCGCAGGATCTCTCGTTCAGGAACAACAGCGGCACGCTTCCCCCTCCGTGATGTCGTACGCGCCTTCGGGACCGGACCGGGTGATCAGCCCAGGAGTTCGTCGAGCGTGTTCTCCAGCTCGTCGAAGAACCCCTCGGGCCACTGGTCGAGCAGACCGTCCCGGTCGATGCGGGGGCTGGTGACGTCCACACCTACGCCGTCGCTCCGGAAGTAGTGGAGGCCGGCCTGATCCGGTACGAGCACGCCGCGCTTCACCGCGAGCCGCACGCCGTTGAGTACGTGGTCGCTGTGCGTCTCGACGACCAGCTGGGCGCCCTGCGCGGCCGCGGCCGCGGCGAGCAGGGCCATGCGGGTCTGACCGCGGGGGTGCAGATGTGCCTCCGGGTTCTCCAGGAGGACAAGAGATCCGGGTCCGGCGGTCAGGCAGGCCACGACGATGGGCAGGGCGTAGGTAAGGCCGAAGCCGACGTTCGTGGGGCGCCGGCGGGTGCCGAGCGGGCCGTCGAAGCCGTACGAGAGGCGGACGGAGTCGGTCCCCTCGATGGCGGCCGCCTGGATGTCCACGCCGGGGCACAGCTCCCCTATCCACGCGGCGGCCTGGTCCAGGAGCCGCGGCGACTGGGCGCGCGGGTGGCGCAGCGGGCCGTCCGGAACCTCGTCCCTGGCGTGGTGGCGCAGGAAGTTCACCGTGTGTTCACCACGCACGCCGAGAAAGCCGCGGCCGATGGCGGCGTGGTGGTCACGTGGGTAGAACTCGGCGGGCGAGATACGGTCGGCGTGCAGGTACTGGAATCCGGCTGTGAAGTATGCGGGGATCACCGCCGCATCACCGGCCGGAGGGGTCGCACCCTCGGTCGTGAGCGGCAGAGCGACGCGGGTCAATGGCAGCAGGTTCTGTTCGGGCTCGTAGGCGACGGTCCAGGAGTAGCGGTACGCGCCCTCGCTCACCGCGAGCGTGATCTCCGGTTCGTCGCCCGTGAAGTCCTCGTGCAGGACGTCGTGGCCAGTGCCCAGGCTGACGAGCTCCCCGTTGAGAAGGAAGCCGTTGTCGACGGCAGAGACGTCGCCGAGATGCCCTGGTTCTTCGAACAGAGCCCGCACCTGGTCCAGATCGCCGGCCGCGTACGACTGCTCGAGCAGCGCGAGCGCTTGGAGGACGCTGCTCTTGCCCGAGGAGTTGAGGCCGGTCAGCAAGGTGAGCGGGGCGAGCGGCAGGTCCGCTTGCCGGAACGCCTTGAAGTTCGTCAGCGTCAGCCGGTCGATCACTGTTCCACTACCCCCTGGAAGAGCTCCGCCATCGCGGTGAACCTCTTTCGCACCTTCTTCGTGTCGCCGGTGGCGACGGAGATGGCACGGTCGAAGTCCCAGTCCTTCATCAGCCCGAAGAACCCTTCGAGCACCCCGTCACGGGACGTTACCAGTGTCTCCCGTGCGTGATCATCCAGGGTGGCGAGGTTTACCGCAACCGTCTCGAACAGCGCCTTATTGATGGGCGATTTACCCTTTGCGCCCCGCCATTTCCGGAACGCGTGATCCCCGAAGATCTCCGTCGCGCAGCGCATCGCCTTGCGGAATTCCACGGCCAGCGCTTCCCGCTGCTCCGAGGTCAGCCGGTTGACGCGGTGCATGGAGTCCACGAGGAATTGGTCGAAATCCCGCTGCGCGTGCCGGGACGGATCGGCGAGCCGGAACGCCAGGAAACGCAGGACCATCTCACGGTCGGCCATGCGTTCGTTGGACACGCTGTTGCCCGTGGCGTCACCAAAGGCCGGGTCCTCCGCGAGGTCGGCGAGGTAGCCGCGGACAGGCCCCTCGATCATGGCGTGCCGGATCTCCTGCGGGGTGAGCGGCAGACCGCCGGTGTTGATCCGAGAGAAGACGTTGAACTTCACGGCCTCCGGGGTGCCCTGCTGGATGATGTGCACCACGAGCTGGGTCTCACGCAGCCTGATCCGCAGCCGCCCGGTCAGATCCCGGTATCCCTTGCCGTGAAAGTCACTCAGGTAGTCGAGCCCGCGCAGGGCGAGCGGCGGCATGCCGACGGCTTCGGGCGCCATGAACCGGGCGATCGCCGTCAGCCGCTGGATGCCGTCGACGACCGACCAGTTGTCCTCCTCGTCCTGCGCCATGTGGAACGACGAGATGGGGATGCGCAGCAGCAGCGACTCGATGAGGCGGCTCTGCTGCACGTCGGTCCAGATGCCGGCCCGGCGCTGGAAGTCGGGCGCGAGGTCGATCATGCCTTCCCGCAGCCGGGACAGGAGGAGGTCGACCGTAGTGGCTTGGGTCTCGATCTTGATGTTCTCCGGCCGGAAAGGTGCGGAGATCCCGTCGGGGTCGGCCGCACTCTCGGCACCCCCGGCACCCTCCGCGCCTTCCTCGTCAGCGGGCTGTTCCAACTCCACACCGGTCGGGAGCCCATCGGCTCCGACCTCGACGGGACCGTTCAGCGAAGGGAAGAGTCCCGACTGCAGCAGTTCCGTGTCCTCCGCCGGCAGCTGGTACCGCTGGTATCCCACGGCCCGCCCGCGCGCGCGCCCGCTACCGCTATCCTCAAGCCCTGCCATGGCTCCCCGTCACCTTCACTTGCCGCCGCGTGCGGCTTTGGCCTGCGGGCCAGCCTATAGAGGACGGGCGATCACGTCAGTGTGGCGGGAAGCCCGGATTCGACCGGGGCCGCCTGGGCGGTGGGGAGACGATCGCGCGGGGGCGGCCTTCGGGCCGCGCATCAGCCCCGGCCGGGTGGCCCGCGCCAGGGCTGTTCGTAGTCACGCCGGACTTAACCGGCGGCCGGGAAGCCTCCGGCCTTGACTCCGTCCACGAATTCCGTCCAGGCGCCGGAGCCAAGAACGATCGTAGGTCCGCATGGGGCCTTGCTGTCACGGACGGGAACGATGCCGGGGTAGCCATCGGCAACCTCAACGCAATCGTTTTCCAAACCGCTGTAACTGGATTTTCGCCATCCGGCTATACTCGGGCCGGGTATTTCGATCACTGGTATCCCTCTAAGTACTCACGAATGAGCTCCAGCGATTCGCGCTCCGATAGCGCCAAGCCGCGTACCGTATCGAATCGTTGCGAGAGCTCCACAACCCTCTTAGGGGACTCTACCAACTCACCGGATCCGAACGATTCGACGTAGGCGAGCGTTGCACCGTTGGGCGCCGTGAGGAGCATCAGGCTACCCCCAAGCATCCAGTACTCGCCCCGCTTGAACGGCAGCACCTGAATGGTTACGTCGGGGTCTTCGGCGACCTTCAGGATGTGGGCAAGTTACCTCATCATCGCCACTTTCCCGCCGACCGGCCGCTTTAGCGCCGACTCGTCCATGACTGCCCAGTACGGGGGCCGCTCTTCCCGGTCGAAGACCCGCTGCCGACCCATCCGGGTGGCTACTGCTTCATCGAAGTGATTCCTCGGCGCTTTGGGTCTAGCAGTTCGCAGTAGGGCACTCGCGTAATCTTCGATCTGCAACAGCGCCGGGATTGCACTACTCGTGAAGACCTGGATTCGTTCGGCTTGAGCCTCCCTTGCGGCAGCCTTTCGGCCATACTCCTGCATCGATCCCTCGCAGGCGGTATCAAGGAATTTGATGAGCGCTCCACCCATTTCAAATCGCTGGCCCAGGGCAGCCATCAGGGCGTCGGACGGCAATTGGGTCCCAAGCTCCACCCTGTTGATATAGCTGTGCCCGTAGCGCGTTTCTTCGGCGAGGTCTCGCAACGACAACCCCGCGCGCTTACGCAGATACTGAATCATCAAACCGATCACCTGACGCGCCGTCAATCGCTCGTCCTGCTCCCGCTCCGTCACCGAACAACCGCCCGTCACCATCTGTGAGTTGTGTACACGCCGCCCCTGGTGAGGGTATGCCCCTCTGCTCAATCCTGGTAACCGCCTGATCACGGACCGCAGGGGGCGCTGACACCCCTGCCCTTCGGTAGGCGCAAGACATGCCACATGCAAGCCCCCCCCCCCGCGACCGTGGCATCGGTCCGGGGGGCGTGGCCAACGCTGACAAGGAGCGCTAGCAATGCACGACCTTATCCTCCGATGCCTCGCGTGGGCGAGAGCAACCTTCCAGCCCGACACTTCCGGCCGCGACTCCCGCGCCACTCGGGTTCCGCAGGTACCCACTCCGCAGGCCGTGACGTCTCCGGCGCCCAAGGCCTCGCCCCTTACCAAGCCTCCGATCGATGACAGCGCCGGCCCCGTCTTCCTGTGGGTGACGGCGCGCGGCATCGACTTCCGCCCTTGCCAGCCTCGCGGCGTGGAGGTGAACTGATGACGGCCACCGATGAGCCCCAAGGGGGCGAGCAGGTACCCGACTTGAGGGTACTGGTCGTAGACGTCCGGCAGGATCGCGTCGGCGAGGTGATGGCCTCGACCGGCGGGCGGTTGTCGCTGCGACCCCCGTCCGGCGGGCGGGAGTGGGAGGCGTTCCCGTGCGACGTCCGTCCGATGACCGCGAGCGACGAACTGCGGGCGAGGGTGATCGAGGTCAACGACCGGAGCAGGCGAGAGTGGGGCACGGTATGAGGAAGAAGACCACCGGACACGGAACCGCGTCCGAACCCCAGCACCCTCGGTGCCAGGAGTGCTGGGACATCAAGCGCACGAGGGCGCAAGCGCTGGCGGTCGACGACCGCCGGACGGCCGAGAAGATGACCCGGGCCATGGGCGTCCATATCTGGCAGGCGCACGCGTGATGGCCCCGGGGGAACGTCGGGGGTGCGAGGCCGGGGCGGTCCGGCCACCGCTGGCGGTCGGCGGGAGCGGAGTCGTCTACGTGCCGGCGTCTAAACCCGTGAAGCCGTGCGCCCGTCCCTGCGCCCTGTGTCAGCTGAGGGGGCGCCAGAAGGCCGCTCCGGCCGGAACGGGCATCCGCAACAGCTGACCACCGCAAAGACGAGCGTCCTGCCCGGGGCCAAGTCCCGGGCAGGACGCTCTGATTGTGGGTTACGTGCCCGGGGCCCACTCTCCCTTGTCGATCGCCTCCTGAAGCCGCTTCGCGAAGACGGCGTGCGCGGCGCGCATCTCCTGCTCGCGGTCGGCCTTGTAGAAGGGGGCGGTGTAGCCGTCCGGGGGATCGGGGCGCTCGCCCTTGTCGAAGGCGAGGAACTGTTCGTAATCCTGCTTGGTTTGGCCGAAACCGTAGCTGTTGTGGTTCCGGGCGATCTTGCGCCCCTGAGCGTCGAACCAGGTTCCGGCCTCGTAGTCCATGAGAATCGGATAACGCGCCTTGTAGATCGCAACCAGCTGGTCGGCAGTCATTCCAAGCCAAACAGCGGCCATCGCGTCCAACTCGACGAGAGCAGCCCGACGCTCGTACTCAGTACGGAGTGGTGTCGCGTACTCCCAAACCTGCCTGAGATGACCAGCAAGCGGCGCCAGTCTGGGCCACTCAATGGCCCATGCCTCGTAGCCGGGCCACGTCATGTCGTAAAGCTCAGCCCAGAGCGGGGCATATGCCTCTGTAAGGCTGTTCAGACGGAGGGTGCGCAGGAGTAGCGGTCCAGCGAGCGGGTGAGCAGGGTGAGCGTGCGGCATCTTCTGGGCCTCGGCGACCCGAAGATCCGAGCGGCCTGTGATGCGCAGGAGGTAGTCCAGCGGCAGCGCAGCCCAGAAGCCTGCATTCAGCACAGTAACGCGGTTGTTCATCAGGGCCATCGAGTTCACGGCGTCGACATGGGCTGGGCCAGGCGGCACCAAAGTCGCGAATAGGCTCCGCTCAGTGTCGAACGGGATCATGCGCCGCCAGGCCACCCGGTAGAACTCCGTGTACGGCCGGAAGAGCCACAACCGCTGCCGCAGAAGTTCCCGTTGTTCGTCGGCGGAGCACTCCAGCTCATCCTCCGTGAGCACATCGCCACGGCTTGCCCATTCCTCAGCCGAGGGCTGCCAGTCGACGCTCAGCCGGGAGCGGTCCAGCCACCTGTCCTGAACGCTTCGATACTGAGCTGGGTCGCAGTCGCGGACATAGTTGGTACGCGGCACCGCATCAGCGGGCAGAACTTTCAGATCCCAGCTCGACCAGTCCCGATTGGTCCGGCACGGAACATTGGGCTGTTTTCCAAACGGCGTAGCAACAGCCAGGTGTGGCCCCTGAAGGATTACGCCCTCGAAGGAATCAGGTGCCGTCGTGTCCCAGCGGTAGAGCCCCAACTTCTTGGTAGCCAGATTCTCAAACATACCGACGGTGATTCTCGGATGATGTGAGCCGAGTCGATCGCCTACGGCGGACAATGCCGTGATGGCGCCCTGTTCGTCTGTGGTTACGGGATAGAGCAGGGCCGCCTGCTGAGGCGGAACTGCCGTATCGCCTGACAATTGGTGCCACTCAGCAAGCAGTTCGGCATCCACCTCGACCAAGCGGGCACGGTGGGGCCGCAGCTCCCACCGTCCCTCAAACTTAATACCGGGCAGCTCGCCGTGACCGTCATGGTCAAACGACTCCGTCAGAGTTGCAGGGTCGAACAGCCAGCTGACATGCGTGAACCGCGGAGACCTCGCTTCACCGTAGACCTGCACCGCGAACTCGGTATTCGCGTGCACCTCGGAGAAGACGCCGCGCCTATTCGAGAAGTGCGCGTGGGTCCGCAGATGTCGGTACGCGGCTTCCCGAAGCCGACCTTCCTTCACCCCACCAAAGTGCGTATCCGGGTGTACCAGCCCGCCCGTCCCGCCACGGCCGAGGTGCGACCACACTTGGCACATGAAGGCCCGGTACAAGTCCGGCCGCGTCCCCGCCAGTAGCGGATACGTCGCCAAGTCGCTCAGATAGGTGGCCATGCCTACAGTCGCCGTCAGCTCATCGAAGTACGACGTGCGTCTGTGGGCGTCCTCCAACACATCCCCCTTGCGGTCCCGCCATTGGTCGGCGGATGGCTTGTCGGCCAGCTTGAACCACGGCTGGAACTCGGCGAGAACCAGCGCCTCATCCCAATCCGGCCGTACCCAAGGCGGATTCCCCACCTGCAGGTCGAACCCGCCCCCCGCCCCCCGGAACACATGCGCGAAATGCAGCTCCCAGTGGAAGAACCCGTGCCCGTCCTCCGCCTTTATGTCGCGCTCCGTCGTGCCCGCGATGTCTTCGACCACATCGAGCCACGGGAAGCGGATCGGCAGATTGAACGTACGGTCCATGCCCAGCACGCCGTCGAGGCTGCGCTCGTACGCCTCAAGGAGCGGCAGCGCTTCGTCGACCGGGAGGTCGTCGAGGCCGTCCAAAAAGGAGCCGTCCTCGGCGTCCTTCGTGCCGAGGGTCGCCTCCAGGAAGTCCAGCCAGTCGGCGAAGGTCTTCAGCGGGATTGCCGGGCGCCACAGGTCGTCGGCGATCTGGGCCTTACGGCCGCCGGTCCCGCCCCGGGCTTTCGTACGCAAGCCCGCGTCGTCGCCAGCCAGCTCGACCAACTCGCCCTGCTCGCCGTCCGGGTCGTCGAAGAGCCCGGCCGCCCGCCAGGCGAGGTCACCCGGCGCAGGCTCGGCCGTCGCAGGAGTCGGAACCGGCATCCCGCCCGACAGCAAGGCCGCCACGTCACGGACGACTCCGCCGCCCGGCTTGTACTCCGGAGCCGTACCGTCCAGCAGGCCGGCCTTATCCAGTGGCCAGAACCACAGGGCGCACCACGCGTCCATGACCGTCTTCAACCGCCAGTACGGGGTGCCAGCCACCGTCAGGTCGTCCAGGATCTTCTGTTTGTCGGCGGCCTCCTCCGACGGCGTCAGCCAGTCCGCACCCCAGACATCGATCCGACGGGATACCTTCCGCTCGGACAGCTCCAGGCGCTTGGCGACGAGGCTCCACAGGAACTCGGCCCGGCGGGCGACGCGCTGCAGGCGAACCAGCTCGGTCTTCGATGCGGCCTTGGCCCACTTGTCGTAACGCTTCTGCCGCTTGTCCTGCGGCTCGTTCTCCCGTTCCTCGAAGGGCTTGGACGCCTTGGGAGCTTTCTGGATCCCCTTGCGCCACTGCCCGAGTGCCTTCGCCTGCTCCTCCGCCAGTTTCTTCGCCTCGGGCTCCCCCGCGACCGCGCCCCAGCCGATGGCCGGGAGGAGGAAGTGGTGGACGGAGCCTTCCGGCAGGTCTCCGTCGCGGAAGGGAAGCTCGGCGGGCGGCAGCGGGGCCTTCTTCGACAACCACTGGCCGTGCGGCAGCGCGTCCGCTCCGTACACCTTGCGGCCGGCCCCGATGAGGGAGTTGCCGCGCCGCAGGTGCAGGCCGAACCACGGGGCTCGCATGCCGGGGTGCATGGAGTTGAGCCAGAGAGAGACCTCGGCCAGCTCCACGGCGGTGGCGTTCAGGTCGACGCCGTAGGCGTTGTGGAGGGCGACGTACGCCTTGACTTTCTGGAGTTCGATCTGGCGCAGTTCGGTGTCGACGCGGCGGCCCAACTCCTCCTCACGGCGGCGCAAATACTCGGCCGCGACCTGGTCGATGGCCTCGTTGAGGAACGCGCCCGAACCGAGCGCGGGCTCGCAGATCTTCCATTCGAGGAGCTCGCGGGCGGAGGTGGTCGTGCCGTCCTGGTCGAGGCGGTGTTTGAGGGCCAGCTCGACGGTGACCTCGGTCAAGGACTTCGGGGTGTAGTACGAGGCGGAGGTCTGGCGGTCCCGGCCCGCCAGGCGGTACACGAACGAGCCCTTGGGGTGGACCACGCGCAGCGGGCGGCCGGTCTCCTCGTGGGCGCGCTCGACGAACACCTCGTCCGGGTAGTCCTGCACCCGGGAGGCCGGGATCATCCAGCTGCCGCCGGAGGGGTCGCCACCCTTGGCGACCTCGTACAGGTCCTCCTCGGCGATAAAGCCGGTGTAGGACATCAGCCCTTCGTAGACCGCGCCGAGCTGGTTGATGCCGAGCTGGGCGTACGAGATGAAGCCGCCGCGCTCACGCCCCTTGCCCTTGGTGAGCATCAGCCGGCGCAGCACCTTGTGCAGGGTCTCGTTGCGCAGCCGGGTGTCCAGGAACTCGCGCTGCCCGGAGCCCTCCTCGTAGGCCGGGTTCTCGATCCGGTCCGCCGAGATGAGGCGTACAGCGTCCGTCTGGAACAGCTCCGAGCGCAGGGGCTCGAAGCGCAGGCCGACATCGGCGCTGCGTGCGGCGGCTTTGCGGGACCGGTCGGCCTCGCGGACGCGCTTGGTGTGCTCGTCCTGGGTGATGTCCCCGGAGGCGAGCAGCGCGGCCGCCTCACACTCGGCCTCGGTGGCGGCGCGGTCGGCGGCCTCGGCGGCCAGGTCCTCGGGTTCGCTGCCGTACTCCCGATGGCCCTCCTCGACCTGCCGGAAAAGCAGGTCGAGGGATTCGTACAGGTGGAATCCGCGCCGGGAGCGCTCGCCGACCAGGTCGCGTACGACGAGGTCGCCGAGGCGTTGGAGGCCGTAGCCGCGCGCGTACTCGGGGTCGTCGGCGGGCAGGATGCCGAGCGACGGCTGGGCCTCGGCGTAAAGCAGGAACAGGATGCGGTAGAGGTAGCGCAGCGACTCGCGGCTGAGTTCCTTGGCGAGGCGGGCCGGGTCGTCGAGCTGCTGCGGCGTGACGTCCTGATCCCGCAGCCGGGCCAGGACCTCGTTGGCGATCCACTCGACAGACAGGCGCAGGCCCTCGCGCAGTTCGGTGGAGACTCCGACGGCGTGCTTGCCGGACTTGTCGACGAAGGAGGCGAGCGGTGCGGTGCCGCCCTCTTCAGGGGTGCGCAGCGAGTCGGCACCGAACAGTGCGGCGATGGTGTCGAGTTCGCCTCCGTTGCGGTCGTCGCGCCGGTTGAGGGCGGCGTCCAGGTCTGCGGCGAGGTAGCGGCCCTCGTGCCAGGCGAGGCGGTCCGCGAGGATGATGACACCGCCGACGAGCAGCAGCACGTAACGAGGCGGCTCCTCGCACTCGAACAGGAAGTCGGCGAGGGCCTTCACGTCGGTGAGGCGGCCCGACGCCTCCAGGGCCACGGGGTGCAGCAGGCGGCCCGCGCCGTCCGGGTCGAGGGCCGCGTCGGGCTCGGCGGTCCAGCCGCAGGCGACGGCGACCAGTCCGGGCTCGGCGTGCAGGGCCTGGACCGTGTGGTCGTGTCCGGCCCGATGGACAGGCACTTCCTGCTCGTGGGCGTCCGCGTAGCCGAGCGCGCGCAGCGTGGCGAGGTGCAGCTCGGTGAGGCGCTTGGACCAGTCGGCGGGGACGAGCGCGTCCGGTTCGGCAAGCGCTTCCGCGTCACGCGCGAAGTCGGCCCGGGAAGCGAAGTAGGGGCCGTGCAGGGCACGCAGGCCCTCGCGTGGGGTACGGGCACGCGACGGGACGGTGGCCGGGTCCCGGCCTTCGGCCTTGGCCTCGGCGACCGCGGCGGCGTGAGCGCGCCTCGTCTGCTCCTCGGTCTCGGTCCAGCGGCCGAGGAGGCCGTCCTTGGCCTTGAGGTCTTTCGGAAGGACTTCGGCGAGGTAGTGCGCCGAGAGGTAATCGCCGTGGTTGACCAGCGAGTCGTACGTCATGTCAGCTCTCCGCCGGGTCGAAGGCGTTGTCGGGGACGTCGACGGCGGGCTTGTCCAGGACGGCCAGCACCCGCAGCAGGGGAAGGCCCGTCGTGTTCAGTTGGTCGATGAGGTGCGCCTGTTCGTCGGCGGTCGCCTCGACCTGCCTCTTCCGCCGGTCGCTCGCACTGGACAGAGAGTCCAGGGAGTCTTGACGCCAGTCGGACAGGCGCCCGCGGTAGTCGGCGAGCGGGCCGCTGATCTGCCGCGTCCACTCGTCCTTGTACGTCTCCAGGTGGTCGCGGGCCTTCGCCACGGCCGCCGGGACCAGCGACTGGAGGTGGGAGAGGTCGCGGGGGTCGCCGGTGCGGGCGAGGGCGGGTCCTACCTTCGCCTCGTGCAGGGCGTCGGTCATCGTCCGGACGGGGGCATCGGGGTCGGCGCTGACGGCCATCCACCTCACGACCGTGGGACGGCCCAGCGCGTTGGAGTAGATGCCCTGGATGAGGAACGTCGGGTGCTCCACGTGCGGGGAGGTGATGACGGGCGCTTCCTGCCGCCCGAACTGCACCAGCACCTTGTCGGTGAGCCACTCCACCACTGGGTGGATGTCGTTGAGGAACGAGACGGTGGGCCAGAGGGTGTCCGTGGCCTCGCGGGCCTCGGTCAGCTTGTCCTGGGCGAGACCGCGGTCGAAGGTCAGGATCATGCGGTCCGTGACGCCTTGTTCCTTCAGGTAGGAGGGCGGCAGGGCCTTGAGGCGACGCAGCAGGTCGGGGGCCTTAGCCGGAGAAAGGGAGAGGTAGGGGCGCTGGAGGGCGTCCTTGCCGCTGGACAGGCCGATGAGGTCCTCGGCACGGTCCTCGTACAGCTCCGCGAGCGCCGTGTCGACGAACGCCGCCGCGTCCCCGTCGAAGAGCGAGGGGACTTCCGCGTGCTCCGGCGGCTCCTCCTCGGTGATGGTGTCGACCTGGCCGAACAGTCCGGCCAGGTCAGTGTCGCCCTCGGCGGGTGCGGTCGCGAGGAAGTCCTCGACCGTACGCCCCTCCACCAACTCCCTGATGAGACGCCGCTCTTCCTCGTCGGCACGGTAATACCCGGTCTCAGCCTCCGCGGTGCCGTTCAGCTTGTGTGCCTCCTCCTCCCGCACGAGGAGCTTCTCGGCCACCGTCCTGTCGTCCTTGGCGCTCGGCTGAGCGGAGGTAAGGATCAGCGCACGGAACTGTGGCTCGTAGCGCTGCCCGTACCGGTCGATGCGCCCGTTGCGCTGCTCGATGCGGATCAGCGACCACGGGATGTCGTAGTGGATGAGGTGGTGACACTGGCGGTGCAGGTTGACGCCCTCGGAGGCGACGTCACCGGTGAACAGCAGCCGGACCGGAGCGCCGGCGAGGCTGAACTCCTCACGGATCAGGCGCTGTTCCTCCTCGCTCAGCCCACCGTGCATGACCCGTACGGCCTTGATGTCGCCGTCCTTGCCGGGAGTGAAGCCGAGACGCGCGGGGACCACCTCTGCCAGCCACTTCAGGGTGGGTACCCGCTCGGAGAAGACGACGGCACGTGTATCGCTTCGGGGGCCGACGCCGATGTCCTTCAACTGTTCCACGAGGGCGTCCAGTTTGGCGGAGTCCCCCGGCGCCCTGCCGTCGCCCATGGACTCGATGAGGGTACGCAGCCGGGCAAGGGCGTCCTGCTCCTCGCCGATCGCCGGAGCCGGCTGCTTCCCCTCGGCCGCGGTGTCCCGCGCCTTCTTCCCCAGGGCGGCGATACGCCGCTCGACCGTCTCCTTGAGGGCGACGTGGGAGGACAGAAAGGTCTTGAGGACGTTGTAGGCGAACAGCGGATCGGTACTCACGGAGGTCCGCTCTTGATCCGCCGTGCCGAACTCGGTGCTGCCGGACGGTACGGGCAGCCAGTGCTCGGTGAGCTCCGCGAAGACGCGCTCCTCGGCTTCGGTCGCCGGGCAGTGCAGTGACAGGGTGGGGCCACGGTCAGCCCACTCGTTGCCGATGCCGTTGCGGACCTCGGGGCTGACCTTCGTACGCCGGATGTAGAGGTGCCCGAGGTCTGCTGCCGGGTCGTAGTGGTCGCGGTCCACAATGGCCGCGGGGTCGAGGAGCGAGACCAGGTCGGCGAAGGACCGCTTGTCGCCGTTGTGCGGAGTGGCGCTGGCCAGCAGCAGGGCGTCGGTGCGCGGGGAGAGGGTCTCGGCGAGGGCTCGGCGCTGGCTGCCCTGGTTGATGAGGTTGTGGGACTCGTCGATGACGACCGCATCCCACTGGATGCGCTCCAGGTGGTGCCGGTACTGGCCGATGTTCTTGAGCGTATCGACGGAGATGATGACGCGCTTGTAGTGGGTGAACGGGTTGCGGCCCGCGGGGATCTCGCGCTGGATGCGCTGGATGCCGAGCGAGTCGAGTCGCACCAGCGGGATCGAGAAGCGAGTCCACAGTTCGTGTTGGAACTGCTCCAGGACGCTCTGCGGGGTCACGACGAGAATGCGCTCGCCGCGGCCGCGGCGGATGAGCTCGGCCAGGGTGAGGCCGATCTCCAGGGTCTTGCCGAGGCCGACGACGTCGGCGATCAGGATGCGGGGACGGAGGTTGCGCATCGACAGGGCGAGCTCCGCGGGCCGCTGCTGATGGGCGAGCGGGTCGAGGAGGAAGCGGTCGGCCAGGGCGAGACCACGTTCGGACTGCGGCAGGGGCGTCTTGCGCAGGACCGCTTCGAGGAAGAGCCTGCCACGCCGGAAGTAGGAGGAGGTATCGGATACCAGACGCGTCTTCTCCGGTTCGAGGAGCTCGACCGTGTCGATGCCGGTGAAGAAGACGGCCTCTTCGTCCCGTACGAACTCCGAGACGCCGGTAGCCTCGATCCGGTCACCGTCGTGGTCGGTCCGCCTCGCGGTCCGGACCAGCCACTCCTCGTCGCGCACGAGGATCTGGGCCCCTGGTGGGTACCGGATCTGCCCCTGCTCTGCCACCCGTCGTCCCTCCGTCTATGGCGCCGAAAATGCGGCGTGATCAACATGATCAATACGCCCCAAGTGTTTCATGAGGCGTGTGAGGGCCGTGACCGAATGCCGGTCGCGCACGACGGGCCGTGATGGTGCCGTCCCCTGGCGGCACGTTTTCCGGCATGAGGTGCTCAGCTCATCGGAAAGGTGAGCGGTCGGCTCTCAGAAGCGTGCGTCACGCGCGTACTGACCCCTCAGGGCCTCAGCGATCCGCAGCGGCACGGAGAGCTGGACGCCCGACCGCGCCGGGCCCTTCCCCTCGGGCTCCTTGGGACCCGGCGAGGCGGCCTCGTCGCTGGGCGCGCCGACGGCGAAGAGCGCACGATCTCCCTCCTCCTGGGCGTTCCCCCACTCCTTCGGTGCCTCCTCGGCTCGCGGCGTCTCGTCGTCCTCCCGCGCGGCCACGTCCACGACGGTCGGCGTGTAACCGGTCCAGCCCTCGGAAAGCCCCCCGCTCCCGGACGATACGGGTGGCCCGGGCAGGGCGACCACAGGGATCAGGTCCGTGAGCCGACGCTTGGCCTGGGCAGCGGTCAGCCCATGGCCCGCCATGACCTTGACCAGCTCAGCGGTAACCTGTGCCAGCGTCGGCCGGGCAGTGGGGTCGAGGGCGAGCATCGCGGAAATCAAAGGTTCCAGCTGAGACGGCAGACCACTCAGATCCGGCGGGGTACCCGGGTCCTCGATCTTGAGGGCGACGGCCTGCCAGCTGGGGCCCGTGTAGGGGTAGTGGCCGGTGGCCGCGTACAGCAGGACCGCGCCCAGCGCGTAGACGTCCGCGGGCCGGTCGAGCTGGTGCTCGCCCCGGGCCTGCTCCGGCGGCATGCACAGGACGGAGCCGACGACCACGCCAGTGGCGGTCAGGACGGAGCGCCGCTCAGCGAGCACGGCGAGACCAAAGTCGATCACCTTGGGCCCGTGCGGCGCGAGCAGGATGTTCTGCGGCTTGAGGTCGCGGTGCAGCAGTCCCGCCTCGTGCACGATGCCGAGCCCTTCGGCCAGCAGAGCCCCTAGGCTGGCTGTCTCCGCGAGCGGTAGCGGCCCACGCTCGGTGACGAAGGTCAGCAGGTCGGGCCCGGCGACGAACTCGACGGCCAGCCAGGGCCGCTCCGCCTGGGCGTCAGCGGCGACGAAGGATGCGATGAACGGCCCGTACACCGTCTTGAGGCTGTCCACCTCGAGCAGAAACCGTGCCCTGCTGTCCTCGTCTAGCACCGACGGCTTGATCACCTTCACGGCGACCTGCTGGCCCGCCAGGGATTCCCCGAGATAGACCTGCCCCATGCCTCCGGTGCCGAGCCGGCACACCAAGGTGTATCCACCGATGGTCCGCGGGTCGTCGTCTCTCAATGGCTCCACGGGCTGCGGACCTTCCGTGTGGTGATGGCTTTCTGCTCCTCGCCGCGGCAGCATGCCGCGCGCGCCAGGGCGCGCATCGGCAGTGTATTCGAGGGGAAGGACCGGTCAGCGGGGTGCGCACGTCTCGTTCACGCCTAGTGCGTCTGCGGGCTGGGAGGCGAAGCCGGGCCGCTGGGTGTCGTCGGTTCCGGTTCCGGTCACAGCTTGCCAGTCGGCATCGAGGGTCTTGTTGTCGAGGAGAACGCCGACAAGATACCGGGCCACGGTACCGGCTCCGCGGCGGCGTCGGCATGCAGCACGGTGAGAGCATGCTCCCGCTCGGCCAGCCGACCGCCGGTGGCCCGGGCCGCGCCGTACAGCTGCCGGTAGGCAGCCAGGGTGGGGCGGCAGTGAAGTGGCTCCACCAAAGCGGAGCTGCGGGCGCGGGCCGGTGCAAGGTCCTTTCGGAGCGACCATCTTTCCGCACCGCCAAGCCAGAAGTCGACCCCATGGGAGCACTCGGGTACCTACAGGGCCCGGGCCACTCCCACGCCCGCCTATGCGAACAGAGGCAGCCTATGAGTCAGGTCGCGTCCCTGTCTTCCCAACGGTCCCGGAACCAGCCCAGTGTCTCGCACAGAAGCTCGCAGTTGCGGTCATTCTCCAGGGAAGAGAGCCGGAAGCTGGGGCGCAACTCCAGCTTGCCCTCAGGAATCGAGACGCCCTCCAGCTCATTCAGCCTGTCGAGCAATTCGGCGCGCAAGGAACGGTCCGTGAAGGGCTCACGGCCCGCCAAGTGCTGAAACACGACCTCCGCCACACCGCCACGCCCGCTGCCCGGGTAGAGGGTCAACGGCCAGATTCCCCGGCTTGGGCTACCGGCGCTCCCGAGCATGAGGAAAGCACTGGTCGTAACCTCGCCGGCGCCGTGGCCGATCCAGCCTCCGAGCTTCTCCCAGCGGGTGAACAGCTCACGCACGGCGTTCACGGTCGCGGGAGTGTCGTCCGCCGCAAGCTGGCGAAGGAACCTCCCCGCGCGGGTCTCCTCGCAGCGCGGCTCCGCGTCATCCTGTGCGTTTTCCTCCGTCACCGTCGGCTCGTCCTCGCTCTCAGTCTCGGCGAGGAGCAGTGCGAGGTCGTCGCTGGTGAGGCGCTGGGCCGGATCGGCCGCTCCCGTGACAGTGAAATGGATACCGTCGGCACTGAGCCGGGCACGGACATCGCCGCCGTCCTGGCCGGTCCACTGGAAACCCTCGGCGATCTTGCCATCGGCATTGAGCACTCGGTACGCGTTGGCCACTCCGTCCGTCTTGGAGAGATGGCTGCCCACAGCCTGGGCTCCGGACCCGATGAACGCGGCCAGATCTCCGTAGGACGTCCATGTGCCGTGCGGAAGCGCGGCGAGCGCCTGGTGGGCGAGGTGCCAGTCGCGGCTGCGCTCGGCGCGTCCGACACCGCTCAGCGGGGCAGGCCACAACCGGGCCGCCCGGTCGGCGAGTTCGCCAGCTCGAGCGAGGATCTCCCGGGCGCCCCAGCGCTCGGTGGCGGCAATGTTTCGGTTCATCTCCAGATGACTGCCTTGCAGCAACCCCTGCTTGCGCTCGAAGGGGTGATTGGACAGCTCTGAATTGACTCCGGTCAGCGTCAGATTGCCGATTGTGTGCTGCAACCGGGCGTGGAGGTCCTCCGGGCTCTCGCTCCCAGTCACGTCCTCCTGCAGCATCCGCATCCACTCTTCACCGGGCGATTGCGGCATCACATGTTCAATGGTGAGCTGCGCCGAGCCGAAGTTCACCGGCTCGGGGTGCTCATAGCTCTCTTCCAGCCTCTGGAGCACCAGCCTGCGTTGATTCGGCCGCCCGTACTGGTAGAAGGGCGCGGTTCGAATCTTCTCGCTCAGCTCTTCATCGTCCGGCCAGAAGCGGTTCTCCGCGGAGAGGAGCTGATGCACACCATCGGCCACCGGCACATCGTGCGGAAGCTGGGCGGGCACGGACTGGAAGACCCTGTTCAGGTTGTTCGTCGGCACCCGGCAGATCATCCGGCGCACCAGGAAACTCTCGATGTACGACATGGCCCGCGCTGTCTCGCGCTCGTCCAGCTCTCCTCGTTCCCACCGGTCCAGCAACAGCATCAACGCCGGGTAGGTCACCACGGCCTGCCAGTCATGCAGCCGACTCAGGTGGCTGCGGACCAAGGGGGAGGTCTCCTCTGCCGGATGGATCACCCTGCGGAAGTGCACGCTGCGGCGGTGCAACTCCTTGATGTATGCCTCGATATCCGCCTCGGTCTGCGCCCCACCTGTCCTCCCGCTTTCGAAGCGCTGTTGCTGGGCGGCGTACAGGTCCTGGCGACGGACCCGGTCGTCCCCGTCGAGCACCAGCTGCAGCCACATCAGCTGTTCGAGTTCGTCATTGCTCAGGCTGGCTTGCAGCGGCAGCCAATGGGTCTCGTAGACATGCTCACCGCGAGTCGGTAGGCGCATGAACAAATAGTTGCGCAGCAGGTCCGCTTGGCTGAGTTTCAGTCCGGTGTTGTTGAGCGACTCGAAGATGCGGTGGACGTTGTCACCCCGCTCGGCGGTCACCGCCACCAGCGTGAGCCGGGATGTGATCGCCTGTTCAATACGCAACACGTCTTGGGGGCTCGCCGGATTGTCCGCTTCAACCAACCTGCGGCGGAAGAAGCGGTAGGCAGCGGCGACCCTCTCCCCCGGGACTTGCTCCGAGTGGACGCTACGGATGTGTGTGGCGTATTGCGGCCGGTCTGCCTGGGTGGGCAACAGGCGAAAGTAGTCGTCCCCCTTCTTGCGCTTGTTGATGAGGTATTCCTCGTCGATCCGCTCGGCCTCGTCCGGCTGTCCATCGGCAATATGGTCACGGATCGCTGCCAGCGCGAGGGACAGAGTGGTCAGCCGCTGTTGTCCGTCAACAACGAGCCAACGGGGGAACGTCACCTCGTTCTGAGGGGACGGGGCAAGCACGACCGAGCCGAGAAAGTGCGTGCTCACCGTCGCTCCGTCCTCAAGCAGTTCAGCCTGCTCGAGGATGTCGTTCCACAGCTGCGCCAGCTGCTTCTCCGACCAGGAGTACGTGCGCTGGTACAGGGGAACCTGGAACTGCTGAGCCCGCCCCTGCATCAGGTCGGCGAACAATGTCTCTTTGGCCTGCACGAGGTGTCCTCCCCGGTTCTCCCGCCCCCTCAGGGCCTCTCGGAAGAGACGATACGGCCCACCACTGACAGCGAGGCCCTTGACCAGGTACAGCAACCGACTTCAGGACGGCACCTCAAAACCCAAGGGCAGCGTGGCGCCGCACATCACGCGTCTACGCAAGACTCCAGCTCACGCTTCCTTGGCCACCGGCTTCAAAATCGCCACGCACTCCACATGATGCGTCATCGGGAAGAGATCGAACGCCCGCAGCGTCACCGGCCGGTACCCCTCCTCCGCGAAGTACGCCAAGTCGCGTGCCAGCGCCGCCGGATCGCACGCCACGTATGCGATCCGGCGCGCCCCCAGCGACGCCAGATGCCGCACCGTCTGCTTGCCCGCGCCCGCTCGCGGCGGGTCGAGGACGATGAGGTCGGCGTGGTCGATGCCCGTGCGCGGGAGGACCTGTTCGACCTTGCCCTGTTCGATGCGGACGCGGTCGAGGTCCTGGAGGTTGTGGCGAGCGTCCTCGACGGCGCGCTTGCTCGACTCGATGCCGAGGACCGCGCCCTTGTCCGTGATGCGCTCGCCGAGGGCGCCCGCGAAGAGGCCGACGCCGCAGTAGAGGTCGAGGGCCATGTCGTTCTTGCGGGGCATCAGGCCCTGCATGACGGCCTTGACGAGGGTGTCGGCGGCCTGCGGGTGGACCTGCCAGAAGCCGCCCTCGCCGACGCGGTAGGTGCGGTCGTCGGCGCGCTCGCGGACGAAGGGGCGGCCGTGGACGCGGTGGACGGCCTTGTCCTTCTCGCCGACGCGCAGCACCGAGACCGGCTTGTCGAGTTCGACGATGGGGAGGCGGCCGCCGGGCTTGGGGGTGAGGATGACCTGGCGGTCGGCGGAGCCGGAGGCGGCGATGGCCTCGACGGTGGCGATCTGCGGCCACTCGCGCTTCTCGATGCCGAGTTCGGTGACGCCGGGGGCGGCGATCATGCAGTGGTCGACGACCTGGACGTCGTGCGAGCGGTGCTTGCGGAGTCCGGCGTGGCCCTCGGCGTCGATCGCGTACTGGACGCGGGTGCGCCAGGCGGGGACCTCGCCCGCCGGGAGCTTGTCGCCCTCGGCCGGCATGACCGTGCCGTCCCAGCCGGCCTCCTCGGGGGTGAGGCCCGCGAGGCGCTGGAGCTGCTCGGCGATGACCTCGCCCTTGAGGCGGCGCTGGGCGCCCGGCTTGGCGTGCTGCCAGTCGCAGCCGCCGCACTTGCCGGGGCCGGAGAAGGGGCAGGGCGCCTCGACGCGGTCCTTGGACGCCGTGAGGATCTCGACGGCGTCGGCGCGCAGGAAGCGGGAGGTGGACTCGCCCTCGGTGACACGGGCGACGATGCGCTCGCCGGGGAGCGCGTGGCGGACGAAGAGGACCCGGCCGGAGTCGGTGCGGGCGACGCAGTGGCCGCCGTGGGCGACCGGGCCGACCTCGACCTCGTACTCATGGCCGACCAGCGAGGCGTCGTTCTCGTGCTGCATGGCGGGTCGACTCCAGAGATGGTGAGAGGGTGCTGCGGGACAACAGCCGTTCAGTCTACGTCCCGCAGCACCCTGCTCCTGCCGCCTACTTCTTGGTGGCGGTCTTTTCCTTCTTCGGTTCCTTCTTCGGCTGCGAGACGGGGCCGCGCCGGACGGCGCCCGGGGCGTTCCACTCGGCGCGCTTGCGGGCCCGCTTCTTGGCCGCCTCGGAGGAGTCCAGCTGCCACGGCACGGACGTGACCATCACGCCGGGGGTGAAGAGCAGCCGGCCCTTGAGCCGCAGGGCGCTCTGGTTGTGCAGCAGGTGCTCGTACCAGTGGCCGACCACGTACTCCGGGATGTAGACGCTGACCGCGTCGCGCGGGCTCTCCTTGCGGAGGCTCTTGACGTAGTCGACGACGGGCCGGGTGATCTCGCGGTAGGGCGAGTCGAGGATCTTCAGCGGCACGTCGAGGGAGCGGCGCTGCCAGTCCTCGCGCAGCGCCTTGGTCTCGGCCGGGTCGACGCTGATGCTGAGGGCTTCGAGGGTGTCGGAGCGCATCAGCTTGGCGTAGGCGAGGGCGCGCAGGGTCGGCTTGTGGACCTTGGAGACCAGGACGATGGAGTGCACCCGGGACGGGCGCACGGTCTCGTCGCCCGGCTCCTCGTCGATGGCGATCTCCTCGGCAACCCGGTCGTAGTGCTTCCGGATCGCGGTCATGGTGGCGTAGAAGATCACCATGCCGAGCAGGGCGACCCACGCGCCGTGGGTGAACTTCGTCAGCAGGACGACGACGAGGACCAGGCCGGTGAGGAAGGCGCCGAAGGCGTTGATGGCCCGGGAGCGCATCATGTGACGGCGCTTGGCCGGGTCGGTCTCGGTGCGCAGGTGGCGGTTCCAGTGCCGCACCATGCCGGTCTGGCTGAGGGTGAACGACACGAAGACGCCCACGATGTACAGCTGGATCAGCTTGGTGGAGTCCGCGCCGTAGATGTAGGTGAGGACGGCGGCGGCGCCCGCGAGCAGCACGATGCCGTTGGAGAACGCGAGCCGGTCGCCGCGGGTGTGCAGCTGGCGCGGCAGGTAACGGTCCTGCGCGAGGATCGAGCCGAGCAGCGGGAAGCCGTTGTACGCGGTGTTGGCGGCCAGGAACAGGACGAGGGCGGTGGCGGCGGCCAGCACGATGAAGAGGAACGAGCCGTTGCCGAAGACCGCCTCGGCGACCTGGGAGATCACCGGGTTCTGGGTGTAGCCGGAGCCGACGGGCGTGCCGTTGTCGAGCAGCTGGGTGGCCGGGTTCTCGGCCATCCGCACCTTGGTGGCCATGGCCAGCCCGATGATGCCGCAGAACATGGTGACGGCCAGGCCGCCCATGAGGGCGAGGGTGGAGGCCGCGTTCTTGCTCTTGGGCTTGCGGAAGGCGGGGACGCCGTTGCTGATGGCCTCGACGCCGGTGAGCGCGGCGCAGCCGGAGGAGAAGGCGCGCAGCAGCAGGAAGACGAGGGCGAACCCGGCGAGTCCCTGGTGTTCGGCGTTGATGGTGTAGTCGGCGGTGGGGGCCTTCATGGTGTCGCCCGCGACGAGGCCGCGGTAGGCACCCCAGGCGATCATCACGAAGACGCCGCCGACGAACACATAGGTCGGGATGGCGAAGAGCTTGCCGGACTCCTTGACGCCGCGCAGGTTCATCAGCGTGAGCAGGACGATCACGGCGATGGCGCAGGCCGTCTTGTGTTCGACGACGAAGGGGATGGCGGAGCCGAGGTTCTCGATGCCTGAGGCGATGGAGACCGCGACGGTCAGGACGTAGTCGACGAGCAGGGCGCTGGCGACGGTGAGGCCCGCCTTGGGACCGAGGTTGACGTTGGCGACCTCGTAGTCGCCACCGCCACTGGGGTAGGCGTGGACGTTCTGGCGGTACGAGGCGACCACCGTGAACATCAGCACGACGACCGCCACGGCGATCCAGGGGCTGAAGTGGTAGGCGGACACACCTGCCACGGACAGGACGAGCAGCACTTCGCCCGGCGCGTACGCCACGGAGGAGAGCGGGTCGGAAGCGAAGACGGGGAGCGCGATGCGTTTGGGGAGAAGGGTCTCGCCCAGTTTGTTGCTGTGCAGCGCCCGGCCGATGAGGATCCGTTTCGGCAGGTCGGTCAGTTTGGACACGCAGAGGATCGTAAGGGTTCCGTATTGATGGCGTGCACCCGCCACCCTCCCGGGCCGGAATGTGGCACACGCCGCATCCCCGCCCGGGAGCCGGACGATCTTCGTCGGCCCTGGTCAGCCGTGCAGGAGGACGGGGAGGGCGCGGTGCCCGTTGGAGATGAACGATTCCACGGGCCGCAGTGCGTCCGGGTCGGCGAGGCGGAGGCGGGGGAAGCGGGCGAAGAGGGCGGGCAGCGCGACGGCCGCCTCCAGCTTGGCGAGCGGTGCGCCGAGGCAGTAGTGGACGCCGTGGCCGAAAGCGAGGTGCTCCTTGGTGGCGCGCGTCACGGCGAAGCGGTCGGCGTCGGCGCCGTGCAGCTCCGGGTCGCGGCCCGCGGCGGCGTAGGCGGCGAGGATGGCGTCGCCCTTGCGGAGGGTGAGGCCGTCGTCCAGCTCGATGTCCTCGACGGCGTAGCGCAGCGGCAGGTTGGCGACGGGTGCCTGTACGCGCAGGGTCTCCTCGACCACGTCGTCCCAGTCGGCCCGGCCGTCCCGGACCAGGGCGAGCTGGCCCGGGTCGGCGAGGAGGGCGTGGATGGCGTTGTCGAGGAGGTTGACGGTGGTCTCGTGCCCGGCGCTGATCACCAGCAGGAGGGTGTCGACGAGCTCCTGTTCGCTGAGGCGGGAGCCGTCCTCCTCGCGGGCGGAGATCAGGATGCTGGTCATGTCGTCGCCGGGGCGGGCGCGTTTGGCGGTGACGAGGTCGCCGAGGATCTCGTAGGTGCGGGCGTATGTGGCGGTGACCTCGGCGGGGTCGGCGGAGGTGTGGAAGATGCTGTCGACGCAGGCCCGCAGGCCCTCGCGGGTGGCCTCGTCGGTGACGCCGAAGAGCTCGCAGATCACCTGGATCGGGATGGGGTAGGCGTAGCCCTCGCGGAGGTCGACGACCTCGTCGGCCGGGCGGGCGGCGAGGTCGTCGAGGAGCCCGGCGGCGAGTTGCTCGATGCGCGGGCGGAGGGCGGCGGTGCGGCGGGCGGTGAACGCCTTGGAGACGAGGGTGCGCAGCCGTTTGTGGTCGGCGCCGTGGGCGGTGAACATGTTCTGCACGGCGACCCAGGTGAACAGGGGCCATTCCGGGGAGATCTCACCGTTGATCCACGCGGGCCAGTGCCTGCGCGGGTCCTTGGAGACGCGGGGGTCGGTGAGCAGCCGCTTGAGGAGCGGCTGGGTGGTCACTGCCCACGCCACCACTCCGCCAGGGAGCTCCACGGGCGTCGCGGCCCCGCGGTCGCGGAGCCGGGCGGCCTCTCCGTGGATGTCGCTGCCGGTGGGGTCGATGGGGAAGGGACCGAAAGGGCTTCGGGCGCTGGGCTGGCTGTCCATCGGCTGTCTCCGGGGGTCTCGGCCGGCTGGTGCGAAGGTTGGTGATGCGAGGACTGATGCGAGGACTGGTGCGGGGACTGCTGGTGCGGCTGGGGGTGCGCGGCCGTGGGTCCGGGCCGGGCCGGCCGGGCCGGGGGTACGGGCGGGAAGCGCACGGGCAGGGCGGTCAGGGCGCGGTGGAAGGGGCCGGGGCGCCAGACGAGCCGGTCGGCGGGGACGGCGAGTTCGAGGTCGGGGAGGCGGTCGAGGAGCTTCTCGACGGCGACGGCGGCGATGAGCCGGGCGGCGTCCTTGGCGGGGCAGGTGTGCGGGCCCGCGCTCCAGGCGAGGTGGGCGCGGTTGCCGGTGCGCTGCTCGGAGTGCAGGGCGGGGTCGGTGTTGGCGGCGGCGAAGCTGATCACCACGGGGTCGCCCGCGTTGAGCGGCACGCCGCCGAAGTCGAGGTCCTGGAGCGGGTAGTGGACCCCGTAGTTGGCCATCGGCGGGTCGAGCCAGAGGACTTCGTCGAGGGCGTCCTCGACGGGCATGCTGCCGCCCGCGAGGTCGCCCGCGAAGCGGTCGTCGGAGAGCAGCAGCCGCAGGGCGTTGGCGATGAGGTTCTGCTGGGGTTCGGTGCCCGCGCCGATGAGGACGACGAGTTGGTGGAGCATCTCCTCGTCGGTGAGCCGGGCGGGGTGGGCCATCAGCCAGGACGTCATGTCGGCGCCGGGTTTGACGTGTTTGAGGCCGACGAGTTCGACGAGGCTCTGGGTGATGAGGGCGTCGGCGCGCTCGTGGTCGACTCCGTCGAAGATGCCGGAGAAGCCCTCGACGAGCCGGTCGCCGATCTCGGGCGGGCAGCCGAAGAGCTGCTGGAAGACGAGGAGCGGCAGCATCTTGGCGTAGGCGCCGAGCAGGTCGGCCTCGCCGAGGGGCGCGAAGCGGTCGATGAGGGTGTCGGCGCTGCGCTCGACGTAGCCGCGCAGCGCGTTGGGGTCGATGCGGGAGAGGCTGTCGCTGACGGCGGCGCGGAAGCGGCGGTGCGCCTCGCCGTCGGAGAACAGGCAGTTGGGCCGGTAGGCCATCATCGGGACGACGGGGTTGTCGGGGGCGACGCGGCCGTCGGCGAGGGCGCGCCAGCGGCGGGCGTCCTTGCCGAACACCTCGGGGCTGCGCAGGACTTCGAGCGCCGCCCGGTAGTCGGTGACGAGGGTGGCGTGGGCCCCGGGGGCCAGTTCGACGGGGGCGGCGGGGCCGTACGCGCGCAGCCGCTCGTAGACGGCGTGCGGGTCGGCGGCGAAGTCCGGCCCGTAGAGGGGGGTGGACGCCTGGTGGGCGGGGCAGCCCGGCGGCGGGGCGGTGCCGGCGTCGGGGCGGTGGGTCACACGGGCTCCTGGGCGGTCTGCCGGTTCCGGAGGTATTCGACGAGGGCGATCAGGGCGCGGGTGGAGGAGACCCGGTCGCGGGCGTCGCAGGTGATCAGCGGGGTCTCGGGGAGCAGGTCGAGGGCCTCGCGGATCTCCTCCTCGGGGTGGGAGGGCGCGCCGTCGAAGTGGTTGACGGCCACCGCGTAGGGCAGGCCGTGTTCCTCCAGCAGCCCCATGACGTCGAAGGACTGCTCCAGGCGCCGGGTGTCGGCGAGGACGAGGGCGCCGAGCGCGCCGTGGGTCATGTCCTGCCAGAGCCGGGTGAAGCGCTGCTGGCCGGGGGCGCCGAAGAGATAGAGGACGAGGCTGTCGCTGAGGGTGACGCGGCCGAAGTCCATGGCGACCGTGGTGGTGGTCTTGCCCTCGATGCCCGCGAGGTCGTCGACGAGGGCGCCGGCCTGGGTCATGGTCTCTTCGGTGCGCAGCGGCCGGATCTCCGAGAGGGAGCCGACGAAGGTGGTCTTGCCGACCGCGAAGTGGCCCACGACGAGGAGTTTCGCGGCCGTCTGCACGGACTGCCGCAGATAGACCGCTCCCTCAGAGGCGAGCGCGGAGTCCATCCAGTACCTCCTGAAGGATCTGGGCCTCGGGGAGTTGCGCCGAGGGGATGGGGGCCCGGGTGATGAGGTGGCCGCTGTCCACGAGATCGCCGAGCAGCACCTTGGTGACGCTGACGGGCAGCGCCAGGTGGCCGGCGATCTCGGCGACCGACAGCGCGCCGCCGAGGCAGAGTTCCATGAGCCGGCGCTTTTCGGGGCTGAGCCCGCCGAGCGGCCGGTCGTACTGGGCGATGACGAGGGTGACCAGGTCGAAGGTGTTGCGGGTGGGGTGGGCGCGGCCTTCGGTGACGACGTACGGCCGTACTAATCCCTCTCCGCGCCGCCTCGGCGCCGGGGGTGTCATGGGGTGCCCGTGCCGTGCCAGGTGCCCTGCCGGGGCGGGCTGGTGAGCTCCTTCCCCAGCCGGTCGACCAGCTTCTGCATGCGGTAGGTGACGGCTTCCATGTCGACGTCCGCGGTGGCGGAGACGGCGAGGTAGGCGCCGGGTCCGGCGGCTATCAGGAAGACGTAGCCGTGGGCGAACTCCACGAGGGTCTGCCGCCAGGGGCTCTCCTGGGTGCCCTGGTGGGCGCAGAACTCCGAGGTGGAGCGGCTGATCGACTGGAGTCCGGAGAGGGCGGCGGCCTGGCGCTCGGCCTCGTCGCGTTCGATGCCCGCGGAGCGGGCGCGGAGCATGCCGTCGGAGGAGAGCAGGATCGCGTGCCGGGCCTCCGGCATCTTCACGACCTCGTCGAGCATCCAGCCGAGCTCGTTGGAGAGGTGGTCGTTCACGCGGGGGTGTTCCCTTCGTCGTCGGTGGGTGCGTCGGTGAGGGCCGGGCCGGGGTACGCGCCGGGGGCCGGGGGGTGCCCGGCGCGGCCGGAGCGGGTGCCGCGGGCGAAGGCGCCCATGCGGCGGGCGGTCTCCGCGGCGCTCCGCGGGGGCGGCGCGGCCGCGGGCGGGGGTGCCTGCGGGGCGGCGGGGGCCTCGGCGGGGAGGTGTCCCGCGGGGAGTTGTTCCGCGGGGCGGCGGGGGCCGGGGGCGGGCTGCCGTCGGCGGCGCTTGGGCAGGCCGCCCGCGGTGGACCCGGTGACGGCTCCGGCGTCCTCCGGGGGCGCGGCGGGAGGCGTCTCCGACGGCATCCCCGTCGGTATCGCGGCGGGCGGCATCGCGGGCGGCATGGCGGCCGGCGGGAACGCGTCGGGCACGGGGAAGTGCTCGTGCTGCTCGTGCTGTTCCCTCTGTTCCCTCGTGGGCGTGCGGGTCTCCCGCGGGGGTACGGCTCCGGTGGTCCCGCGGGCGGCGGCCGGGGGCCTCAGCGGGGTGGTGTCGGGCCCGTCGAGGTCGAGCTGGCTGAGCAGCGCGGCGGGCAGGAAGAGGACGGCCCGGACGCCTCCGTAGGGCGAGCGGGTGTCGACGGAGACGCTGAAGCCGTAGCGGGCGGCGAGCACGCCGATGACGGGGAAGCCGAACTGCGGGGGGTCGCCGAGCCGGGAGACGTCCACGGTCCGCTGGCCGGAGAGGAGGGCGGTGGCCCGCTGGATCTCCTGGCTGTTCATGCCCACGCCCGCGTCGTCGATGACGACGACCGCGCCGTTGTGCACAGGCTGGAGGCCGACCTCGACGGTGGTGTTGGGCTGGGAGTGGCGGGCGGCGTTGTCGAGGAGCTCGGCGACGGCGAGGACGACGGGTTCCACGGCCCGGCTGACGACGGCGAGGTCGGCGTGGCTGTGCACCTTGACGCGCCGGTAGTCGCGGATGCGGGAGGTGGCGCCGCGGACGACGTCGGTGAGCGGGGAGGCGGCGCGCTGCCGGCCGGGCCAGGAGCCGCACAGCACGGCGATGGCCTGGGCGCGGCGGCCGAACTGGGCGTTGGCGTGGTCGATCTGGAGCAGGTCGCGCAGCACGTCGGGGTTGTCGTGCCGGTCCTGCATGTCGGAGATGGCCAGCTGCTGTTCGTGCGCGAGGCCCTGGAGGGCGCGCATGGACGCCTTGAGCGCGGCCTTCGCGGACTGGTCGGCGCGGGCCTGCGCCTTGTCCACGGACCGGGTGAACAGGTCCATCACGGACTGCAGGCCCTGGGCGAAGACGGTGCCGCCGAGCCGTTCGTCGAGCAGTCCGGGGAGCGGTACGGGCTGGTGCATGGAGGCCGTGACGGCGGGGAGCCGGACGGCGACCAGGTGCCGCATCTCGGTGTCACGCGTCTGGAGGCTCTCTTCCAGTGCGGCGACGCGCCTGCGCACGGCGGCGGTGATCCCTCGCTGGCGCACCAGCAGGACCGCCACGACGACCAGCGCGGCGGCCAGGCACCAGCCCGCCACCTCCGGTATGTGATGTGACATCAATTCCTCGTGGACGCTGGGGGCATGCGGTCGGCCGGACAGGGTCGGAGTCCTGACGTCCCGTCCAGAAGCGGAATACGGCGATCATCCTAACCACGCGGATGGCGGTGTGGCCGATCTTCGCCCACGATTTTCCGAACAGACATACGTACCGAAAAGTGGTACGGAGGCTTCCGTGGCGGCTCGGTGAGGGGGCGTCAGGGCGGGCGGCGGTGCGGGCCGGTTCAGACGGTGACGGAGACGGTGGCAGAGACGGTGGCGGCGGCACCCCGGCGGCGGCCGGGGAACTCCGCGCCGGCCAGGGCGGTCAGCGGCGCCGCCTTCACGGCCGTCTCCTCGAACTCCTCCTCGGGGTCGGACAGCGCGACGATCGCGCCACCCGCGCCGTAGCGCACCCGGCCGGGGGTGACCACCGCGGTGCGGATGACGACGCTGAGGTCGGCGGCCCCGTTGAGGGAGAGGTAGCCGACGGCGCCGGAGTAGACGCCGCGCGGCCCGCCCTCCAGCCGGTCGAGGATGCGCATCGTGCGCACCTTGGGCGCGCCGGTCATGGAGCCGGGCGGGAAGCAGGCCCGTACGCAGTCCACCGCGGTGCGGTCCGCGCGCAGCCGGGCCCGGACCGTGCCGACCAGTTGATGGACCTTGGCGTAGCTCTCGACGCGGGGCTCCGCGTCGGCCCGGACCGAGCCGGTCTCGGCGCAACGGCCGAGGTCGTTCCGGACCAGGTCGACGATCATCAGGTTCTCGGCGCGGTCCTTCTCGCTGACGCGCAGGCCGGCGGCGAGGGCGGCGTCCTCCTCGGGGGTGGCGCCGCGCGGCCGGGTGCCCTTGATGGGCCGGGACTCGGCGAGGCCGTCCCGGCCGATCCGGAGGAACCGCTCGGGCGAGGTGCCGAGGACGGACAGTTCGCCGAGGCGCAGCAGCGCGCCGAAGGGGGTCGGGTTGGCGCGGCGCAGGAGGCGGTAGCCCTGCCAGGGGTCGAGCGCGCCGCGCGTCTCCGCCATGTTGGTGAGGCAGATCTCGTAGGTCTCCCCTGCCGCGATCTCCTCCTTGCAGTCGTGGATCAGCCGCAGGTACGCGTCGCGTCCGTGGCGCAGCCGGAGCCCGTCGAGGGTGCCGGGGGGACCGGCGGGCTCGGGCCGGCGGACCCCGGCGAGTGCGGTGAGCCGCCGGGCGGTCGCGTCCAGCCAGGAGCGGGCGGCGCCCTCGTCGCCGTCCTCGGTGAGGGCGAGGAGGTGGGTGGTGCGGGTGTGGTGGTCCAGGACGATGGCGCGGTCGCCGAACACCAGGGTGGCGTCGGGCTCTTCGGGCCGGTGGACCGCTTCGCCGCCGCACTCGGCCTTCAGTCCGTAGCCGAGGTAGCCGACCCAGCCGAGCGCGAAGTCGAAGGGCAGCTCGGGCCCGTCGGCGCGGGCGGCCCGGAGGTCCCGGTCGAGCCAGTCGAGGAACGGTCCGGTGACGACCTCGGCGGCCGTGGCGGAGCGCACGGTGACGGTGCCGCCGTGGACGTCGGCGGTGGCGACCCGGGCGAGCGGACCGGAGGCGTCGCCCATGACGGAGAAGCGGCCGGTGCCGTCGTCGGGGCGGCTGGAGTCGAGCCAGTAGGCGTACGGGCTCTCGCGGTAGAGCCGGTCGAAGGCAGTCTCGTCGTCCCACCGGGTGGGCAGGGCCGCGGTCAGTATCCGCAGCCGCCGGGGCCGGGGCCGGGCGGCCGCGGGGCGACGCGGGCCCGGCGGGGGCGGTACGGCGCGCGCCCGCCCGGCTCTCCTCCGGGCCTCCTCGCTCAGCCGCCGGAAGTTGGCGAGCAGCAGGTGGCCGTGGGCGCTGCCGATCGACTCGGGGTGGAACTGCACGCCCCACAGCGGGCGTTCGCGGTGCCGGAGGCCCATGATCAGGCCGTCGGCGGTCCGGGCGGTGGCCGCCATGGCGGCGGGGAGCCGGCCGACGGTGAGCGAGTGGTAGCGCACGGCCCGGAAGGGTGAGGGCAGCCCTTCGAAGAGCCCGGTCCCGTCGTGCGCCACGGACGAGACCCGGCCGTGGCAGGGCTCCGGTGCCCGGCGGACCTCGCCGCCGTGCAGCAGCGCCATGCCCTGGTGCCCGAGGCACACCCCGAGCGTGGGCAGCCCGCCGTGGGTGACGATCTCCCGGCAGATCCCGAAGTCGGCCGCCCGGTCGGGGCTGCCGGGGCCGGGCGAGAGCACCACGTTGTCGAAGGCCGCCAGGTGCGCGGTCCGCCATGCGGGGTCGTCGTTGACGACGACCTCGGGCTCCCGCCCGTTGACCTCGGCGAGGTAGTGGAACAGGTTGTACGTGAAGGAGTCGTGGTTGTCGACGAGCAGCGTACGCACAGGCTTCCCCTTACCGGACAACCCCAACGTGGCCCGGCCATCGTAACGTTGGCCGACACACGGGCCCGGAGGGGCGGCCGACGGGCACCGGGGACGGCCGGCGGGCCGGGTCCGCGGAAGACGGCCCATCCGGAGTTTGCGGGCCGGGGTGCGGGGCAGAGCCTCGCCCGACGGATCCGAACCGGCCGACGCGACGCCAGGCCCGAACCGGGGCCCGTGTCGCGCAGCGGATACGGTGGTACCCATGTGCCAAAGCGGACGAACGTCCGCCGAGGCACGGAAGAAGATCGACAAAGGAAGATGTGAGCAGGTTGTCGGTGCAGGTCAGCGCGGTAGTGCGGAGCACGGGGTAATCGTCATGCACATTGTGATCATGGGCTGCGGCCGTGTCGGCTCGGCCCTGGCGCAGACCCTTGAGCAGCAGGGTCACACGGTCGCCGTGATCGACCAGGACCCCACGGCCTTCCGGCGGCTGGGCTCCGGCTTCGGCGGACGGCGGGTGACCGGTGTCGGCTTCGACCAGGACACCCTGCGCGAGGCGGGCATCGAGGAGGCCGGCGCGTTCGCGGCGGTGAGCAGCGGCGACAACTCCAACATCATCGCGGCCCGGGTGGCCCGGGAGATGTTCGGCGTCGAGAACGTCGCGGCCCGTATCTACGACCCGCGGCGTGCCGAGGTCTACCAGCGGCTGGGCATCCCGACGGTGGCCACCGTGCGGTGGACGGCCGACCAGATGCTGCGGCGGCTGCTGCCGTCCGGCGCGGAGCCGCTGTGGCGGGACCCGAGCGGGGGCGTGCAGCTCGCCGAGGTGCCCACCTCGGACGCCTGGGTGGGCCACAAGGTCAGCAAGCTGCAGGACGAGACCGGTGTGCGGGTCGCGTTCCTCACCCGGCTGGGCGAGGCGATGCTGCCGACGTCGCAGACGGTCCTGCAGGAGGGCGACCTGGTGCACGTGATGATGCGCACCGACGAGGTCGAGAAGGTCGAGGCGGCGTTCGCCGAGGGCCCCGAGGAGGCGCACTGATGAGGGTTGCCATTGCAGGTGCGGGCGCCGTCGGGCGGTCCATCGCGGGCGAGCTGCTGGAGAACGGGCACGAGGTGCTGCTCGTCGACAAGGCGCCGACGGCGATCTCGGTGGAGCGGGTGCCGCTCGCGGAGTGGCTGCTGGCCGACGCGTGCGAGATCACCTCGCTGGACGAGGCGGCTCTCCAGCGTTGCAACGTGGTGATCGCGGCGACCGGTGACGACAAGGTCAACCTGGTCGTCTCGCTGCTGGCCAAGACGGAGTACGGGGTGCCCCGGGTCGTGGCCCGGGTGAACAACCCCAAGAACGAGTGGCTCTTCAACGAGTCCTGGGGCGTGGACGTCGCCGTGTCCACGCCGCGGCTGATGTCGGCCCTGGTCGAGGAGGCCGTGAGCGTCGGTGACCTGGTGCGGCTGATGCGCTTCAGCCAGGGCGACGCCAACCTGGTGGAGCTGACGCTGCCGCCGGAGTCCGCGCTGGCGGGCACGCGCGTCGGGGACGTGGACTGGCCGGATGACACCTCGCTGGTCACCATCATCCGCGGCAACCGGGTGCTGACGCCGAGCAAGGAGGACGCCCTGGAAGCGGGCGACGAGCTCCTCTTCGTGGCGGCCCCGGCCCGCGAGGAGCAGCTGGAGGACCTCCTGTCGGTGCGGCGCGAGGACACGTAGCGCTCCGCGCGCGACCGCGGGTCCGTTGTGGCTGATCGCGCAGGTCCCCGCGCCCCTTACGGGGCGCAGGGACCTGCGCGGTTTTATTGCTCGGCTTTATTGCTCGGCGGCCGCCGCCGCGGCCTTCTCGCGCTCTTCCGCCTCCATCTCGGCGAACACGTCGATCGGCGGCGGCGCCTTCGCCAGGAAGATCCAGGTGAGGTAGACGGAGAGCAGCATCGGCGGGATGCCGAGCGCCACCTTCACCCAGCCCAGCTGCGTCGCGTCGCCCCACCAGTAGAGCGGGAAGAGGATCGCCGACTTGGCGAGCAGGATCAGGCCCCAGGCCCAGCTGGCCTTGGTGTAGGCGAGCTTGCGGCCGGGGTTGCGGGTGCGCCAGGAGAGGTTCTCCTTGAACACCGGCCCGAGGATCAGCC
This sequence comes from Streptomyces sp. NPDC002537, assembly GCF_053594975.1. Lineage (NCBI taxonomy): Bacteria > Bacillati > Actinomycetota > Actinomycetes > Kitasatosporales > Streptomycetaceae > Streptomyces > Streptomyces sp. NPDC002537. Next base: position 13,093 of record NZ_JBSFWT010000040.1, on the reverse strand, counting down.
CCAGCAGCGGGTAACCCGCGAGCGAGGTGACGATGTACGCCACGGCCAGCCCGAGGCTGTAGAGCATGCCCGGCAGGTAGAAGTTCTTGGCGTCGCCGGACATCATCGCGAAGACCGCGCCGAAGGCGACCCCGAAGACGCCGCTGAACGCGTGCTTCAGGGTGTCCTTGCCGATGAGGCGGGCGACGCCCAGCACCAGGGAGAGCCCGAGGGCCGCGATGGCCGCGCTGTGGATGTCCCGCTTGACCGTGTAGAAGGCGACGAAGACCAGGCCCGGCACGGTCGTCTCGACCATGCCCCGCACCCCGCCGAACGCCTCGAACAGGGCCGCCTCGGTGGCCGCTCTCGCGTCGGCGTCGGGGGCGCCCTGTCCTTGCTGGTCGGTCGTCCTGTCGAGAGACGTCACCCGCTACTCCTGTCCGAGCGGTCGGAGTTCGTACTTGGGATTGAACAGCACCCGGCGGCCGCGGCTCATGGAGATCCGGCCGGAGGCGATCAGCTTACGGCCGGGTTCGATGCCGACGATGGAGCGACGTCCGAGCCACACCACGTCGAGCGCGGCGGAGCCGTCGAACAGCTCCGCCTCCAGCGCGGGCACGCCCGCGCGCGGGCGGAGCGTGACCGTCCGGAGCGTGCCGGTGACCTTGACTATCTGACGGTCGTCGCAGTCGCAGATCCTGGTGCAGCCCACGTCCTCCGCGTCCTGTTGCAGCTCCGCGGAGTGCAGGTCCTCCTGCGAGGTGGACAGCCGGTCCAGCATCCGGCGGAAACGGCCGGTCGGCTTCTCGGAACGGGGTACAACGCTCATGCTCCCAAGCCTACCGGGCGCCTACCCGGCGGGGGCCTCTGCGAACCGGGGTGCCCTTGCGACACCGGTGCCGCGCCGGGGCACCCCCGGGCCCCGCCTACCGGGGTGCCTTGTGAGCCCGGTAGGCGGCTGCGGGTCCACTGTGACTGGTCGCGCAGTTCCCCGCGCCCCTGATGGGGCGCGGCCCGGCCCCAGCCCCCGGTCACACCTCGAAGCGGTACCCCATCCCCGGCTCCGTGATGAAGTGTTTCGGATGGGACGGGTCCAGCTCCAGTTTGCGGCGGAGCTGGGCCATGTAGACCCGGAGGTAGTTGGTCTCCGTGCCGTAGGACGGGCCCCAGACCTCCTGGAGGAGCTGCTTCTGGCTGACGAGACGGCCCGTATTGCGGACCAGGACCTCCAGCAGGTGCCACTCGGTCGGGGTGAGACGGACGTCCCGCCCGCCGCGGTTGACCTTCTTCGCCGCGAGATCGACCGTGAAGACCTCGGTCTCGACGATCGCGTCGTCGCCCGCGGCCGACGGGCCGGTCGGCTCCGCGCGCCGCACGGCGGCGCGCAGCCGGGCGAGGAGCTCGTCCATGCCGAACGGCTTGGTGACGTAGTCGTCGGCGCCCGCGTCGAGTGCCTCCACCTTCTCGTCGGAGGTCTGGCGGGCGGAGAGGACGAGGATCGGCACCCGGGTCCAGCCGCGCAGACCCTTGATCACCTCGACGCCGTCCATGTCCGGCAGCCCGAGGTCGAGGATGACCACGTCGGGGTGGCGGGCGGCGGCGAGCTGGAGTGCCGTGGCGCCGTCGGGGGCAGCGTCGACCTCGTACTTCCGCGCCTTGAGGTTGATCACGAGAGCGCGGACGATCTGCGGCTCGTCATCCACCACGAGCACCCGGTTCATTCGGAACCACCTCTGCTGTTCGTTCGGGCCCATCCACTGGGCCCGGGGTCTTGGTCGGTGAGCTGTTCTGTGCGGCGCGCGGCCGGGGTCAGGAGGTGGCCTGGGCCGGCAGGTCCGGCCGCACGGGCGGACGGCCCGCCGCCGCCCGCAGGGTGAGGACCATGGTCATTCCGCCACCGGGCGTGTCCTCGGCGGCGAGCGTGCCGCCCATGGCCTCGGCGAAGCCCCGGGCGACGGCGAGCCCCAGGCCGACGCCCGCGCCGCGCGGGGCGTCGCCGTAGCGCTGGAAGGGCTCGAAGATGCGGTCCTTGGCGCTGTCGGGCACCCCGGGGCCCCGGTCCGCGACGCGGACCTCCACCCGCTCGCCGAGGGCGCTGGCGGCGACGAGCACGGGGGCGCCGTCGGGGCTGTACTTCACGGCGTTCTCGACGATGTTGGCGACGCTGCGCTCCAGCAGCCCGGGGTCGACGGCGACCATGGGCAGCGTCTCGGGGATGTCCAGGGCGACGCTGCCCTCGGGCACTCCCCCGAGGGCCATCGGGACCACCTCGTCCAGGTCGATCTCGCGGATCAGCGGGGTGACGGTGCCGGTCTGGAGCCGGGACATGTCGAGGAGGTTGCCGACGAGGTGGTCGAGGCGGTCGGCGCCGTCCTCGATCCCGGCGAGCAGTTCCGCCTCGTCCTCCTCGGACCAGGCGACGTCGTCGGAGCGCAGGGAGGACACGGCCGCCTTGATCCCGGCGAGCGGGGTGCGCAGGTCGTGGCTGACGGCGGCCAGCAGGGCGGTGCGTATCCGGTTGCCCTCGGCGAGCTCCTGGACCCGCTCCGCCTCGCCGACGAGCCGCTGGCGGTCCAGGAAGACGGCGGCCTGGGCGGCGAAGGCGGCGAGCACGCGCCGGTCCTCCGCGGGCAGCACCCGGCCGGAGAGCGCGAGGGCCATGTTGTGGCCGACGGGCATGTCGACGTCCGCGTCCTCGGGGCGCAGCAGCGGCTTGCCCGTGCTGGTGACGACGCTGCTCGCGCAGGTCCAGGGGTCGACCTCGCTGGAGCGTTCCAGCAGGGCGACGGACTCCATCGCGAAGGTCTCGCGCACCCGCTCCAGGAGCGCGTCCAGGCTGGTGTCGCCGCGCAGCACGCTGCCCGCGAGGAAGGAGAGGATCTCGGACTCGGCGCGCAGCCGGGCGGCCTGGTGGGTGCGGCGGGCGGCCAGGTCCACCACGGAGGCCACGGAGACCGCGACGAACACGAAGATCGTGATGGCGACGATGTTCTTGGGGTTGGTGATCGTCAGCCGGTGCAGGGGCTCGACGAAGAAGTAGTTCAGCAGCAGCGAGCCGAAGGCCGCCGAGGCCAGCGCCGGCAGCAGGCCGCCGAGCAGCGCGGCAGCCACCGTCATGCACAGGAACAGCAGCATGTCGTTGGCCAGCCCGAGGTCCGGGTCGATGTGCGTGAGCACCAGGCTGAGCAGGGCGGGGCAGACGACACCGGCGAACCAGCCGGCCACGATGCGGCCCCTGCCGAGGCGGGCGCCGCGGGCGACGGGCAGGCCGCGGCCCTTGGCGACCTCCTCGTGGGTGACGATGTGGACGTCGAGGTCGGGCCCGGAGTCCCGGGCGACGGTCTGGCCGACGCCGGGGCCGAAGATGTACTGCCAGGTCTTGCGGCGGCTGGAGCCGAGCACGATCTGGGTGGCGTTGACCCCGCGGGCGAACTCCAGCAGCGAGGCGGGGACGTCGTCCCCGATCACGTGGTGGAAGGTGCCGCCGAGGTCCTCGACCAGGGTGCGCTGGACGGCCAGCTCCTTGGGCGACGCCGAGGTCAGCCCGTCGCTGCGGGCGATGTAGACGGCGAGGATCTCGCTGCCCGAGCCCTTGGCGGCCATGCGCGAGGCGCGGCGGATCAGGGTGCGGCCCTCGGGGCCGCCGGTGAGGCCGACGACGATGCGCTCGCGGGCCTGCCAGATCGTGGAGACGCTGTGCTCGGTGCGGTACTGCCGCAGGTACTCGTCGACCCGGTCGGCGGTCCACAGCAGCGCCAGCTCGCGCAGCGCGGTCAGGTTGCCTGGCCGGAAGTAGTTGGAGAGCGCGGCGTTGACCCGGTCGGACTTGTAGATGTTGCCGTGCGCCATGCGGCGGCGCAGGGCCTGCGGCGACATGTCGACCAGCTCGATCTGGTCGGCCCGGCGGACCACCTCGTCCGGCACGGTCTCCTGCTGCCGCACACCCGTTATCGACTCGACCACGTCGCCCAGCGATTCGAGGTGCTGGATGTTGACGGTCGAGACGACGTCGATGCCGGCCTGGAGGAGTTCCTCGACGTCCTGCCAGCGCTTGGTGTTGCGGGAGCCGGGCACGTTGGTGTGGGCCAGCTCGTCGACAAGGGCGACGGCGGGGCGGCGGGCCAGCAGCGCGTCGACGTCCATCTCCGTGAAGACGGTGCCCCGATAGGTGAGCTCACGCCGGGGCACCTCCTCCAGGCCGTGCAGCATGACCTCGGTCCGCGGGCGGCCGTGGTGTTCCACGAAGCCCACGACGGCGTCGGTGCCGCGCTCGATACGCCGGTGCGCCTCGGAGAGCATCGCGTACGTCTTGCCGACGCCCGGTGCCGCGCCGAGGTAGATCCGAAGCTTGCCGCGTCCCATGGCCCCATTGTCTTTCACGAAACGCGACGGTGTTCTGGACGGTTGTCCGCCCGGAGGTGCAGCACTGTCGCGCATGCCCGACCTTACGGCCATGCTTTTGGACATTTGGGGCGGGGGAGAGAAGTCCCGCAGGTATTGACGCGGTCCTGACGCCGCTCCCCGTGACGCCCTCGTGACAGCATGGCCGCCATGGCTGACGTACACACGGCGCACACCTCGGAGCTGGGGGAAACACGGCTCTCGGCGATCCGGTCCCTGCTGGACGACGCCTTCGGGGGCGGCTTCTCCGACGACGACTGGGACCACTCGGTGGGCGGCATGCACGCCCTGGTCCACGAGGACGGGGAGCTGATCGGCCACGGCTCACTGGTGCAGCGCAGACTGCTGCACGGCGGGCGGGCGCTGCGCGCGGGATACGTGGAGGCCGTCGCGGTCCGCGCGGACCGGCGCCGCCGGGGCGTCGCGTCGGCGGTGATGGAGGCGCTGGAGCGGATCCTCCGGGACGGCTGCTACGAACTGGGCGCGCTCGGCGCCGCGGACGAGGCGGTCCCGCTGTACGTGGGGCGGGGCTGGCGGCTGTGGCGCGGCCCGTCCTCGGTGCTCGCCCCCACGGGCATCGAGCGCACGGCGGAGGAGGACGGCTGCATCTATGTGCTGCCGCACGTGGATGTCGACCTGGACGGGGAGCTGGTCTGCGACTGGCGGCCGGGGGACGTCTGGTAGGCGGCCCCGGCCGCGACGGGCGGAGTGCCGGACGGGGCGGCCATCAGCCCGTCCGGCGCTCGGGAGCAGCCGTCAGTGGACGTCGGTCACGTCGGGCACGGTCCACATCTGGCCCCGGGCGCTCATCACGTCGGCCCACTGCTGCGCACGCGCACCCGGCTTGGTGCCGGAGTTGTCGATCTCCAGGACCTTGCCGCTGTTCACGTTGACGATCTTCCCGGAGTCGTTGAGGAAGTCGAACCGCCAGAGCTGGGTGGCGACGTTGTCCACACAGGTCCACTGCTGGGCCGGGGCGCCGTTGTCCTTACGGGAGTCGGCGATCTCCAGGCACTTGTCGGTGTTGACGTTCAGGATCCGGAAGTCGTTCCCCTGGACCCGGATGACGCGCCAGACCGGCCGCATGCCGTTCTTGGAGCAGTCGCCCTGCAGCACGACGACACCGTTCTTCCCCGTGCTGTCCGCGGGCTGGAGGCAGAGGTCGCTGTGGTTGTTGACGATGTTGACCCTGGCATCCGGGTTGTCGGCGGCAGAGCCGACGCCCGGCGCCATCAGGACGACCGCGGCGCCGGAGGCCGCGACTGCCGCGAGCTTCGCGAAGAACTTCATCTTTCATCCCCGTTCAATGGAAACCACAACAAACCCCGGCGCGCCGCGCGCACCGAAGTTGATCATGATCGTATCCACTCAACGACCCATTTGACCAACGGAATCCGGCATTTCCCTTCTTCGTCCCGCACCCGATCCGAGAGCGCGAGTCCGTCGGCCGCCGGAAACGGATACGCAGTCAAGCTTGGGTCAAGTAGTTGCGTTCTTGCGCAACTATCGGGCTATGCTTCTCACGGTTCGAAAACAGAAAGGCACCTCGTTCGGTGAGGCGTCTGTACGGACACAGGCCACTGACCCCACGACGTCGAGAGACGCCCAGGTTCAGGACAGGTCTCCCCGGCCCAAGGGGTGATCCCAAGTGGCTTCCCCCGCCGGGGGATTACGCCGTGCAGTGCCAAAGCTCTGACGAGTTGGGGTGAACCGGGTCAGGCCCGGTCCGCTCCTTGCCGAGTCGATTCGGCGCCCCCGTGCGCCACGGCCGGGAGGAGGCGAGAGACATGGATGGCAGTTGCAGTAGTCCGGGTCACAGTAGGCCCGTCATCCGCACGTCCTCGTTGACCTCCGGTACGCGGTAACCACCTCCCCTGCGCCACAACAGCCTTCAGTACCCGTACGGCCATGCGCCGCTCCGGGTCCTCGTGCTGCCCGCATCGCAGGGGGGATCGCTGCTGCGTGCCCCGAACCTCCCCCGCCGGGGGACCTGGGAGGCTGTCATGACCAATCTGACCACCACCACTCCGCCCGTTCCGGCACCGCGCAGCGCGGTGCTGGACGACGCGCACATCGGCGACATCCGCGGCGCGCTCGGCACCATCAAGGTGGACGACACGGCACCGCGCAAGGGGCTCTCCGCCAAGCTCAAGACCCTGCTCGCCATAGTCGGGCCCGGCCTGATCGTCATGGTCGGCGACAACGACGCCGGCGCGTTCAGCACATACGGCCAGGCCGGGCAGAACTACGGCACGAGTCTGCTGTGGACCCTGCTGCTCCTGGTGCCCGTGCTGTACGTGAACCAGGAGATGGTGCTGCGCCTGGGCGCGGTCACCGGGGTCGGGCACGCACGGCTGATCCTGGAGCGGTTCGGGAAGTTCTGGGGCGCGTTCTCGGTCATCGACCTGTTCCTGCTCAACGCCCTGACGATCGTCACGGAGTTCATCGGCATCACCCTGGCCGTCGGCTACCTCGGACTGCCCAAGGTGCCGAGCGTGCTGCTGGCCGCCGTCATCGTCGTGGTGGCCGCGTCGACCGGGTCCTTCCGCCGGTTCGAGCGCACCGCGATCTTCCTGTGCGCGGGCTCGCTGCTGCTGATCCCGATCTACTTCATCATCCACCCGAAGACGTCGCGGATGGCGCACGACTTCGTGGTCCCGGGCATGCCGCACGGCTCGCAGCTGTCCGACGTCATGCTGCTGATCATCGCGATCGTCGGCACCACCGTGGCCCCGTGGCAGCTGTTCTTCCAGCAGTCGTACGTCATCGACAAGCGCATCACCCCGCGCTTCATGAAGTACGAGAAGGTCGACCTGTGGCTCGGCATCGTCGTCGTGGTCGTCGGTGCCGCGGCCATGATGGGCTTCGTCGCCGCGGCGTTCGGCGGGCACGGCGAGTTCGGCAACTTCACCGACGCCGGGGACATCGCCTCCGGGATGGAGAAGTACGCGGGCAAGACCGCCGGGGTGCTGTTCGCGATCGCCCTGCTGGACGCCTCCATCATCGGCGCCTCCGCCGTGTCACTGTCGACCGCGTACGCGATCGGTGACGTCATGGGCCTCAAGCACTCGCTGCACCGGGGCGTCAAGGCCGCCAAGGGCTTCTACGCGATCTTCGCCGGGCTCGTCCTCGCCGCCGCGGTCATCGTGGTCATCCCCGGCTCCCCGCTCGGTCTGCTCACCGAGGGCGTCCAGACCCTCGCCGGCGTCCTGCTCCCCTCCGCCTCCGTCTTCCTGCTGCTGCTCTGCAACGACCGGACCGTGCTCGGGCCCTGGGTCAACGGGCGGGCGATGAACGTCTTCACCTCGCTCGTCGTCGCGGTGCTCGTCACCCTCTCCATCATCCTGACCGCGGCCGTCCTCTTCCCCGGCATCACCTCCGGAGCGATCCTCGACATCATGGGCGTCTGCGGCGTCGCCGGGATCCTCGCCCTGGGCTACGCCGAGACCCGCAGGCGCCGCAAGGGCTGGGCGCTCGCCGGTCCCGTCGACCGGACGGGCAAGGAGACCTGGCGGATGCCGCCCCTGGAGCAGCTGCCCACGCCCGTCCTCTCCACCGGCCGCAAGGTCGGCCTCACCGCCCTGCGCACCTACCTGCTGGCCGCGATGATCCTGGTGATCGTCCGGATCGTGCAGCTCGCGCTCGGCCACTGACGTCTCCGGGGCGGCGGCGGTCCTCCCTACTTCCCGCCGCCCCGGAGACACTTTTTCTCTCTTCCTCCTCGCTCTTCCCGGCCGCGCCGTGCCGTCTTCCCCCGCCCCGGCGCGCCGTGCCACGGAGGTGACGCCCGCGTGTCCGTCCTGTCCGTCCTCCGCACCCGACACGGCCGCTCCGCGCGGCCGCGCGTCGGCCCCGCCGTCCGCGCCTTCTGCCGCGAGGCCGTCCACGTCCTGGGCGCCCCCGCCTACGCCCGTACCGCGATCGGCCGCACGCGCCCCACAAGGCCCCGCGCCCGCTGACACGGCGGGCACCGGCGCCCGGCCGGACCCCCGGCACCGGGCGGACGTCGCGCGGGGTTCCGGACAACACCCGTCCTGTGGTGACAGCGCCCCGCCGTACGCCTCTGCTTTGATACGGCCTTGTGTCCCCCTGCCGGACACGAGGCCGCCGTGTACCGGGGGGTTGTCCCATGTCCTACCTCTCGCGGTCCGCCGCTTCGCGAGCGTCCCTGCCCGGCCGGGTGGCCGGCCGGCTGTCCCGTGTGTCGTGGGTGGACGCGGTGGTGGCCGCGGCGGTGCTGGTCGGCCTGTATCTGCTGCTGAGGGTGGGCCAGGGCATCACGGTCTCCTTCGACCCGGCGCGCGTTGCCCGGGTCGACACCGACCCGGCGAACCTGCCGTACTACGCGGCACGCAGCCTGCTGCGGATGTTCGCGGCGCTCACGGCGTCCGTCGTCTTCGCCCTCGGCTACGCGTACGCCGCGGCCCGCAGCAGACGGCTGGAGCGGGTGCTGATCCCCGCCCTGGACATCCTGCAGTCCGTGCCCGTGCTGGGCTTCCTGACGGTCGCGGTCTCCGGGTTCATCTCGCTCTTCCCCGGCTCGCTGCTCGGGCTGGAGTGCGCGTCCATCTTCGCGATCTTCACCTCGCAGGCGTGGAACATGACCTTCGGCTTCTACCATTCGCTGATCACGCTCCCCCGCGAACTGGACGAGGTCTCGCGCTCGTTCCGCTTCACCCGCTGGATGCGCTTCTGGAAGGTCGAACTGCCCTCCGGGGCCATCGGGCTGGTCTGGAACGGGATGATGAGCTTCGGCGGCGGCTGGTTCTTCCTCGTCGCCTCCGAGGCCATCAGCGTCTCGCACCACAAGTACGCGCTCCCCGGCGTGGGTTCCTTCGCGGGCACCGCGATCGCCGACGGCGACCTGGCCAGGGTCGGCTGGGCGGTGGCGACCATGGCGGTCATGGTCATCGGGGTGAACTTCGTCTTCTGGCGGCCCCTCACCGCCTGGACGGAACGGTTCAAGAACGAGCAGTCGGAGGCCACCGACGTCCAGCGGTCGCTGGTGCTGGACTTCCTCCGCCGCTCGTCCTGGCCGCGCCTGCTGGGCCGGCTCGCCCACCCCGCCGCCGAGGCCCTGGGCCGGGCCGGGCGGCTCCTCGGCACCGACGACCGGCCGCTGGCCGTCAACCGGACCCGCCGCCGCACCGGCGACCTCGTCTTCGCCCTCGTGGCGGGCGGCCTCGTCCTGTGGGGGCTGCTCGACCTGCTCGGCTACCTCGACGCCCGCACCGGGCTGGGGGTGTTCGGGGAGCCGCTGCTGCTGGGGCTCGCCACGCTCGCGCGCGTCGTCGTCCTGGTCGCCGTCGCCACGGTGGTGTGGGTGCCGGTCGGCGTGCGGATCGGCTTCTCGCCCAAGCTGTCCCGGATCGCCCAGCCCGTCGTCCAGCTCCTCGCGAGCTTCCCCGCCAACTTCCTCTTCCCGCTGGCGACCTGGTTCTTCCTGCGCACCGGGCTGTCGCTCGACGTCGGCGGCATGCTGCTGATGGCGCTGGGCGCCCAGTGGTACATCCTCTTCAACACCATCGCGGGCGCCTCCGCCATCCCCACCGACCTGCGCGAGGCCATGGACGACCTCGGGGTGCGCGGCCGGCAGCGGTGGCGGCGCCTGATCGTCCCGGGGATCTTCCCCGCCTATGTGACCGGCGGGATCACCGCCTCCGGCGGCGCGTGGAACGCCTCGATCGTCTCGGAGATCGTCACCTTCGGCGGTACGACGCTGACCGCGACCGGGCTGGGCGCGTACATCGCGCGCGCCACCTCCGAGGGCGACTACCCGCACCTCATCGCGGGCATCGCCGTCATGGCCGTCTACGTCGTCGGCCTCAACCGGCTCCTGTGGCGCAGGCTCTACCGCCTCGCCGAGACCCGCTACTCCCTCTGAGCCGCCCGGCCGGCGGATCGCGGTGCCGGACGGTCAGTTGGCCGCCGTGCGCGGCCGCAGCCGCCGTGCGGCCGCGCCCTTCGCCACGGCGACCGCCCTGGCGGGGGCGGCGTGGGCCGCGGGCGCGTCCTCCGGCGTACCGGCGGCCGCCCCGTCCCGGGCGACCAGGACCGCGCCCTCCAGCAGCGTCCGCACGTGCTCGCCCGCCGCCCGGTAGAAGATCCGCGTGCCCTCACGCCGCGATTCCACCAGGCCGGCCGTCCGCAGCCGGGCCAGGTGCTGCGAGACCGCGGCCACGTGCGCGCCGACCATGTCCGCCAGCTGCCCCACCGAGTGCTCGCGCTGCACCAGTGCCCAGAGCACCTGGAAACGCGTCGTATCGGCCACCGCCTTCAGCACGGCGACGGCCTGTTCCACCCCGCGGGCCTCTCCCGGCGAATCTTGCGCAACCATGCAAGGAGTCTACGGGGCGGCCCGGGACGGGGCGCGGGAAGCAACGCCGCCGAAAAGACAAAACCGCAGGTCAGAGCCCTGTTAACGGTAGTGGAAACCGATGCCGTTGCAGCCTTTGCGCCACTGGTGTCACGTGCGGTTCACTCGCAGTCGAAGCCCCCGCACCAGTCAGCCTGGAGGCACTGTGCCCGGCCACACCCACACCCATGAACACGCCGCCGTCGGCCACGACCACAGCCATGCCCACGACCATGGCGGACACGGCGGACACAGCCATGGCGTCGCCGCCGACGCCGACCGCCGCTGGCTGACCATCGCGCTGACGCTGATCAGCGTGTTCATGGCCGCCGAGGTCACGATCGGCCTCTTCGCCCGCTCGCTGGCCCTGATCTCCGACGCCGCGCACATGCTCACCGACGCCGCCTCGATCGTGCTGGCGCTGATCGCGATGCGGCTGGCGGCCCGGCCCGCCCGCGGCGGCTACACGTACGGCCTGAAGCGCGCGGAGATACTCTCCGCGCAGGCCAATGGCCTCACCCTGGTCCTGCTCGGCCTCTGGCTCGGTTACGAGGCCGTGCGCCGCCTGATCAACCCGCCCGACGTCGAGGGCGGTCTGGTCCTGGTGACCGCGCTGGCCGGGATCGTCGTCAACATCGCGGCCGCCTGGTGCATCTCGAAGGCCAACCGCACCTCGCTCAACGTCGAGGGCGCCTTCCAGCACATCCTCAACGACCTGTACGCCTTCATCGGCACCGCGATCGCCGGCCTGATCGTCATGCTCACCGGCTTCGCCCGGATCGACGCCATCGCCACGCTGGCGGTCGTCGCCCTGATGCTCAAGGCGGGCTACGGACTGATCCGCGCCTCCGGCCGGATCTTCCTGGAGGCCGCCCCCGCGGGCATCGACCCCGACGCGGTCGGCGACCGCATGGCCACCGCCGACCAGGTCGTCGAGATCCACGACCTGCACATCTGGGCGATCACCTCCGGCCAGCCCGCCCTGTCGGCGCACGTCCTGGTGAAGCCCGGCGGCGACTGCCACGCCGTGCGCCGCCGCCTGCAGGACAGCCTCCGCGAGGACTACGGCATCACCCACGCCACCCTCCAGGTCGACCACCTCGGCGAGGACGCCGACGAGCTCCTCCACATCGGCGCGGCCGGTGGACCGGACCGCCCGCCGCACTGCGACGACAGCCACGGCCCCGTCCACCGCCCGGGGCCGCACGACCACTGAAGTCCCGTAGCGCGAAAGGGGCCGGGCCCGACGGATGTCCGTCGGGCCCGGCCCCTTTCGCACGTGGTGTCCCGCGATCAGCCCTTGGCGAGCTTCTGCAGGGCGACGTTGAGCTTCAGGACGTTGACGCGCTCGTCGCCCATGAAGCCGAGCTGGCGGCCGTCGGTGTGCTCGTCGACCAGCTTGCGGACCTCGGCGGCCGGCAGGTTGTTGGCCTTGGCGACGCGGTCGGCCTGGAGACGGGCGTACTCCGGGGAGATGTCCGGGTCGACGCCGGAGGCGGAGGCGGTGAGTGCGTCCACCGGGACCGCCGACGGGGAGACGCCGTTGAACTCGGCGACGTCGGCCCGGCGCTGCTTGACCTGGTCCAGCAGCACCTTGCTGTCCGCGGCCAGGTTGGAGGCACCGGAGACCAGCAGCTTGTACTGGGTGTTCTCCGTGTTCGGGCCCGCGGCCGAGGGGCGCGGCTGGAAGAACTTGGGGTCGGGCAGCGGGTTGCCGTCCTTGTCCTTCTTGTCGAGCGTGTAGGTCTGCCCGATCCGCTCGGAGCCGACGGACTTGCCGTCGACCTTGATCTCCGAGCCGTTGGCCTTGTTGTTGAAGGCGGCCTGGGCGATGCCGGTGACGACCAGCGGGTAGACCACACCGCAGATGACCGTGAGGACGAGCAGGGCCCGCAGGCCCGCGCCGAGCAGGCGGGCCGTGCTGCGTACGGAAGTGTTCATGAAAGGTCACCCGATGCCAGGGATGAGGGAGATGAGCAGGTCGATGATCTTGATGCCGATGAACGGGGAGACCAGCCCGCCCAGGCCGTAGACCAGGAGGTTGCGCCGCAGCATCGCATCAGCGCTCATCGGCCGGTAGCGGACGCCCTTGAGGGCGAGTGGTACCAGGGCCACGATGATCAGTGCGTTGAAGATGACGGCGGAGAGGATCGCGGACTGCGGCGAGTGCAGGCTCATGATGTTGAGCTTGTCCAGGCCGGGGTAGGCCACCGCGAACATGGCCGGGATGATCGCGAAGTACTTCGCGACGTCGTTGGCGATCGAGAAGGTGGTCAGCGCGCCGCGGGTGATGAGGAGCTGCTTGCCGATCTCGACGATCTCGATGAGTTTGGTGGGGTTGGAGTCCAGGTCCACCAT